>CANRQC010000001.1 GCA_947632695.1 uncultured Oscillospiraceae bacterium
AATCAAAAGACCTACATACACGACAAATAATAATCTCTAAACAAAATTGATTAGTAGTTGTCGAGTGGGAGTGACCCCCCAAGGCTTAGAAGTGCCCGAAAACCCACATGAATACTGGGTTTTCGGGCACTCTGCTTTTTAGAAAATCTTTTTTGCAATAGGTTGGAAGAAAAAGCGCTTTCGGGCAGGCGGAATTTCCGGGTGGTTGTTATGCGCAATCCATTAACAGTCTACCCACTCGATGTCTTTTTCGACTTCCCAGAATGTCTTTCCGCCGAAGATGGGCGCTTTTTGAAATGCCTCTTGACCTTTGCTTATGGAGTTCCCGTTATATTCCCAGACATAATAATCATCGTCATCCTCTACCGCGGGCTCTACCTGAAAAACTTCCATGTGAACAGAATTTTCATCCGGCATATAACCTTGAAACCAATACTTCACACCGTGGAAGATAAAAACAGTATCCTGGCAAGTGTATATTCTATCAATAAACTCGCTCGCATTGCCGTTAATCATAGTTTGTTACTCCTTTAAAATACTTTCTGTATCTTTTCTTCATTTCGTCAATAAGATAATCGGCGCGTGTTCTACTGTAAGCACCGGTCTTATTTTTGCTGAAACGTTCGTCATATAAGTGATAGTGCAAAACCGGAGTCTGCCCATCTCCAGTAAGAGTTTTTTCAGGATGATATGCTATTTCCATAATCAATGTATGGTTTTCGTCATAGATACGCATTTCATGGAATGTGCCATCTGGCTTTAGTTTGATGTAGGCATTACTTGAATGTGAAGATTCCGGTAAACTGCGCTCTCCCGTGATCCGGCAGGTGGAAGATCGGATCCGCCCCATCCTGTGGGACGGCGAGCAGTGGTCTGCAGATTACCGGAGACTTCGTGCTGTGGCCAGCTCGGCCAGCTAACAAAATCTGCCCATCAGAACCAATAAATCAACGCCCGGACAGCTGTGTGAATCGGCTGCCGGGCGTTTCCTTGCTATTTCAGGTTGGGGGAGACATCAGACCAGCATCCAGACCTGCGGCTGCAGATCTGTCATTCACGGCTTTTCCGTTGGACGGCAGAGTGCTCGCGGCGGATTGCCGGAAACTGTGAATCAGGAGATGTGGTCGATCCAGAAGTGCAGGGCCTCATCCAGCCAGCCTTCCGCTTCCGTTCCGATGGCCTGGCCCAGGCCGTGCATTCCGCCGCTGAAATACCGGATCATGTGTTCCACGCCCTGCTCGTTCAGGGCTTCCTCCAGGATTTCCACGTTGGGGAGCAGACTGTCCTCCCGAAAGATCCAGCTGTATGTTGGCGGATAATCCGGGCCGATGTGACGGTAGAAGTCCAACTGGTCCAAAGTGGCCTCGTCCGCATCTTCCGGAATGATGATCATGCCCGTTTCGTCGGCTCGGTCTGAGACTTTCGTCACAGGATAGGTGAGAATCGCGGCAGCAGGACGCGGTTTTCCATAGTGCTCGTATCCGATTTCCTTGGTGCACCAGCATCCTGCCAGATGTCCGCCGGCAGAGGAGCCGATCACGGCGTAATTTTCCATGGACACATGGAGCACATCTTTCATGTCCTCAATGATGTCCAGGGCCAGGTTCACATCCTCCAGAGGCGCCGGATGGGACACGTTTGTAGAGTACTGCAGGACAAAGGCGTTGTATCCAAGTTCTTTGGCCCGGGCGGCATAGGCATATCCCTCATTGCCCTGAGGCTGGCAGGCGGCATATCCGCCGCCGGGCAGGACAAGAAGGAAAGGCTTGTCTTCTCCCACCAGCACCGGCAGCAGGGAGACCCGGGACCCGTTTTCATTCTCCCGGATTTCATAGATGATATAGTCTTCCGTCTCGGATACATTGGGGCAGGTCCAGATCGGGAATGAGGTGCTGACCCCTCCCAAGGATACCTGCACTTCCTTTTCTCCAAAGGGAAAGAAAGGCGGCTTCTGGAAGGTGCACTCTTCCGGTGAAACCTGCCGTGTGGTCCCGTCCGAGAGCGTGGCGGTGATCACGAGTCCTGCGGGATTGATCTCCTGCCCGGACAGATACCAATATTGCCCGCCGCTGGCGTCCACCGACAGCGCAATTTCCGCAGGCGCATCCGCCTGGGAGGGAGACGGCTCCCCGCCGCTCCCGCTGGAGCAGCCGAAGAGCATCACCGCGAGAAGCAGAAGAAGTGTGAGACAGACAGTGGTGCGTTTCATTTTTACCATTTGGGAACCTCCTGATCATGGTGTAAGGATTCAGCGGGGGCCTGCCTAGAGCAAACGCAAAGTCTCAGGGGCAAATGCTCGCTGGCGCGGTTGCCCGCGATTGTTTGTGCAACCTCGCCCAATCGCATAGGCACAGGAGCGGTTTTCAGGAAGCACTGCCGTTCAACTGCAGTTTCGCATCTCAGAGGCTTTGCGTTTGCCCTGCGGTCTCCCTGCAAAGCGGTGATCCCTACATCTCACAGCAAAATCAATCAACAAAAGAGGTCAACCCGGAGATGCGGTGGCCGGGATTCGAAGGGACGCATAGATCCCGGCCGCCTCGCGGAATCTCTGAAACACTGCGTACCAAAAAGAACATCTGCGTTCATCCGCAACCATACCGCCGGACCGGATATTGTGCAAGGGAAGCAGCGCAGCCTGATGCATGCACAGCATAATCTTTGACGATGTCCGGGCATCTCCTGCCTGGCGGATGTAGTCTAAGATGGGCCTGCACATGAAAGAATGCGTCCGCTTTGCTTCAGGCTTTAGACTTCAGATATCGCGCTACAGGGCTGCCTGTCCCCTGCCGGGAAGAACCGGAATCTGCTGTCGAAAGCCCCGGTTCGATGGAATCCCCGAATGGACAATTATCATACAAATTTAGGGAATGGTTTAGGGGATAGATCTGAAATGCAGCGAATTGCGGTCCAAAATATTTTCAGCAAATTAGTGCCTTAAGGAAGTTTTGGTTTACCCTTATGGCGTAAGCCAGTAAATCGGTTGATAAGCCCCATGGGGAGTCTCAGAGCGGGAGAAGCCCATCGGTAGCCACCTGGGCATTGGTGCTCGCATATGACTTGGGTGAGACCGTGAGCAGGCGTACTGTCAGGTCCCCCAGCTCCTCTGGTGACATCCTGTAGATGCAGCTGAACAGGGCGTTGTAGCGGTTCAGGTACTTTGTGGCAACACCGCGATAACGGCGTATAGCCTCCTTGATCATTGAGTGGAAGTTATTGACGCAGTTCAGGTTATACAGGGCGCGCTCATCATCGGCGACCTTGTTCACATCGCGCATGGAGCACCCTGCATCTGCGCAAAGAGACCTATAGCTCTGCAGGCCGTCACAGAGCACAAGCGTGTCCGAAGAAAGCTGCTCAGCAAGAGCCTTCTTGAGTTCCTCAGTCGAAGGCTTCGCTCTGTTCACTGTAGTGGCATAGGCCTTGCCATTCCGCTCAACTGATGCGCAGATGCAAACATACTCCTCCGAGATTCCAGGCTTCTGCGCCGTGCCGCCATGGTTACGGGGTTTACGCCAAAACGCCGCCGGCAGCTTCTTCCCTTTGTAGCTTTCAAGGACAAAGGTTTCATCCAATTCTTTACCCTGCTTGTAACATCCTGGCCACTGACCTTGTTGTCAGTCTCTCCCTCAGTGTCCTCATCGTTCTTCCTGAGCATGATAATGCTTCCGCCCTCTGTTTCCTCTACGTCGCAATCAGAAGGTTCCTCGGAAGCACAGGAGGAGGCTTGCTCACCAGAGTTATCACCTTTTTCCTCAGGCGGCTCTTGGGGTGCGACAGCAACCGGTGCGGCCTGCTCCGGCTCAGGGGCATTCTCCGCAGGCTCAGGCGCAGCAGAAGGCCCTGCGGGGCACTCGTCGGTTCCAGAATTGGCCGCTTTCTGGTCCATCTCAAGCGCACACAGTATCTTGTGACGCATATGGAATACGAGGTCTCGGCTTACCCCCAGGTCCTCGGCAGTGTACTTTATCGCTTCGCATCTCATGGTGTCAGAGATGACGCGCTTCCATGTGCCGGCAGTCTGATGAGACCAGTAACGCACTGTACCAGTAGTACTGACAAACGAGCGTCCGCACGTACGGCAGAGGTACGCCTGCTTTCCGCACTTGTGGCCGTTTCGGACGATTTTGGCACTGTTGCAATAGGGGCACGCTGCCACTGGCTGCTCCCGTTCACTCATCATCTTCTCCATCGCACCGATTATTGCATCGAGCTCTTTGGGATTCAGCTGCAGGATCATCGAGAGTGCCTTGGATACCTGCTGGGTATACTCAGGGGTCTCTGTAAGAGTCGCCTTCATCACTGCCCACCTCCTGGTGAGCATTATACACCCTATCTGCTAGGTAGGCAAGAGGCTTATCAACCGATTTACTGGCTTACGCCTCCAGCATAAGCGTACCTCCCTACAAGCATGGAATCAGTATAGCACGCCTGACTTTATTTGTCAATATTTAACGTGCATCTTTTCCAAAAAGATGCACGTTAAGATTACCGGCCGCATTTTATCACCCTATCACATAAAAGAACGCCCGCCCGGAATGCGCACACCATGATACCGCTTACAAACCAAACGAAATCATTCTTTTGCGAAAAACTCGTCACTTTTTGCATCAGAAAATCAAGGCCTCCGGGGCGCTTTTTTGGTGCCGTGATACTAAATTGATACTACTGCGTCAAGAAGCTCTTAAAATGATTGTACTTTATCCGCAAGATCGTCCCATCATCTTGAAAAAGTTAAAATTATGTGCTATATATTAATTAGTCTATTATTCCCGAGGAAATGAGGCGCCCGCGGGGAATTTGATCTGAGCCGCTACTACGAAACGCGCGACGAAATTGTCGGAAGGTGGTGAAAGAAAAGGATATGGCCTCTATCGATGAAGGTGAAAAGCGGAAGAATGCCCTTAAAATGGGGGAAATTATTTCCGTAGTCTGCGTGCTTCTTGTGTTCGTTTCCATAATGGCGGTTTTTGTGGCGGAGCAATACCACATCCATTCAGTTTATTCCGAGGCTGAAAAGCTGATCTCCGAAGAACGGTTTCTTGAGGCTGAAGAAACTCTGAAAAGAATAGCGGATTCGGATTACAAAGACACCGCGGCTTTACTGCTTCTGTGCGACGCGCACAGAGATTACGCCGCTGGGAATCTTGTGGGCGCATACTACGCCATGAAAGACGCCCATTTTGAGCATCAGTCCTCTGAAGCCCTAATCAGCATCCAATCCTTCAAGCAGATATTAAGAAGGGAGTACGTCCAATACAGCGAGGAGCTTTCCGCCAGACGCGCGCGAGAATACGAGGAGCGGATTAGAAATGGCGTTCCTTATGTTGGAATGTCCGAATCCAGGATCGGCGATACCTCCCTTGGAAAGCCTTCGGATAAGGTAAGGCATAACGATCAAGTAAAAAACGGAGAACAGCTTCTTGCCAATCTATACGATTTCTACGATGGGAAAAATCGGATTTTCACCGCCAGATGTATTAACGGCGTTGTTACGGAAATATGGGACTATCGGGACGACCCCGTGAAACCATATGCGCCCGGTAACGGTCACACCCTCTCAACAGGCCCAAGCGTCGATGGCTTTTTAAATCCCGAAGACTTCTATGATTGGTACAGGGACGATTTCGTTGATTATTCCGACGCGGAAGAATACTACTATGCCCATGGCGGAACGTAAGAAAAGAGCTAACAGGCTTTTGTGATTGCCTGTTAGCTCTTTTTATATTCGTGGTCTGGGCTTGTCCCGATATTGCCAATTGGCGTCGCTAAACGCCCGCAGTGGAACGGCGCCCCTGGGATATTCCGGCGGCCCTTCCGTTTTACTCCTCGAACGGGAACCGGTAGGGCAGGCCGCACTCGTCCCGCAGCTGCGCCAGCTCCTTTTGGATGGCCTCCCCCACGGGGACGCCCAGATCCTTCCGCTCCTGCCAGGCCAGGTATTCCTTTTCTCCGGCGGTATAGATCCGCTCCGCACCGGGCGCCTTTTGGGAGGACCGCAGGTCCCGGCAGATGCCCCCGGCGGTGTGCCGGAAGGCGTCCAGGCCCATGAAAAACGCCGGATTGATGACAAAGAAGAAGTGGCCCAGGCGGTACATGGCAGGGTTCCCCGCCTCATCCTTGCCGCTCAGGGCCTTCATGTAGGGTCCCCCGGTCAGGGCGGCGGAGAGGATCTCCACAATGGCGGCGAAGCCGTAGCCCTTGTAGCCGCCGGTCTCCTCCCCCATGCCGCCCAGGGGCAGAAGGGCGCACTCCCCCGCCCGCATTTTGCGCAGAATCTCTCCCGAGTCCGTCATGGTGCCGCCCTCCCGGGTCACCACCAGGCCGGCGGGGGTGGGCTGGCCCTCCCGTTCGTAGTATTCGATTTTCCCGTTCTGGATGGTGGAGGTGGCGCAGTCAAAATTAAACGGGAATGCCTCGTCCGTGGGCATGGTGAAGGTCAGGGGATTGGTGCCCATCATGGGCTCCACCCCGAAGGTGGGGGCCACGGAGGGCCGGGCGTTGGTGCCCGAGATCCCGATCATCCCCGCCTTCTCCGCCATGCCGGTCCAGTAGCCCGCAATGCCATAGTGGGTGGAGTTGAAAATGGCGCCCCCCGCCATGCCGTACACCCGGGCCTTCTCAATGAGCAGCTCCATCATTTTGTGGCTGGCCACCATACCCATGCCGTTGTTGGCGTCCATGACCACCGTGGTGGGGGTCTCCTTCAAAATGTCGATTTTGGTCACTGGCAGCAATGTGCCGTTCTTGATCCGATCCAGGTAGATGGGCTTGAACCGGTTGCAGCCGTGGCTTTCAATGCCCCGGCGGTCGGACTCCAGCAGCACGTCCGCGCAAATGGCGGCGTCCGCCGCGGGCACGCCGTAGGCTTGGAACACATCTACCATAAAGTCGTTCATCAGCTTCCAGGGGACATAGGGCCGGTTATCCATAGCGATCTCCTCCAGTATGTTCTATCCATAAGATACCACATCCTTCGCTCTGGGGCAACCCCCTTTCCCCGAAAAAAACCGTCCATGGGCGCAAAATACCGGGGCGTGGGAAGCGTCCCGGCAACTTTTGGGGCATTCTTCGGCAAGACCGCTCCCAGTCAGGAGCGCCAAGAGCCGGGAACGCCGTAATTTTAGGCCGAAAAAATGCAAGATTGCGCCGGATTTCTTTTTTTTACTTGAAGCGTTTTGGGAGAAATGTTAAAATTAAAAAGGGGGGTTGCGCGATGAAGGTGGTTATCATTGAGGACGATCCGCAGGCGGCGGCGCAGCTGAAAAAACACCTGACCCGCCTGGGCGAGGAGACACAGACGGCGTTTGAGACCGCCCATTACCGGGACGCCGAGGTCTATCTGAAAAATCATGCCCGGGAACATCCCGAGATCATTTTCCTGGACATCGAGCTGCCCACCATCGACGGGATGGAGGCCGCCCGGCAGCTGCGGAAGCAGGACAGCGCCGTGGTGCTGGTCTTCGTCACAAAAATGGTCCAGTTCGCCCAGGAGGGGTACGCGGTCAACGCCCTGGATTTTCTGGTCAAGCCCGTTTCCTACGCCGAGTTTAAAATGAAGGTCCAGCGGGCGGTCAATGTGGCCCGAGCCAATCAGGTCCGGATGCTCCAGGTCCCCTTCGACGGGGGCTTTTACCGCATTTCCTGTGACAAGATCGTGTTTGTGGAGGTCACCGGCCACCGGCTCCAATTCCAGCTGGTGGATGGGGTGATGGAGGCCCGGGGAAGCCTGTCCAGCGTGGAGGAAAAGCTGGAGGGCTGGGGCTTCCTGCGCTGCAACAGCTGCTATATCGTCAATGCCCGCTATATTGAATCGGTAAAGGGCTATGATCTCTTTATCGGCGGCCATCAGCTCCGGATCAGCCATCCCCGCCGGAAGGAATTTATGCGCCGCCTGATGGAAATTTACGCGGACGGCGCGGAAACAAAGTAGAGGACCGATATGGACTATTCAAATCCGCTGACCTGGTTTTTGTTTATTCTCCCACCCTATCTTTTTCAGCTGGCGTTGGCCGAGGGGATGTTCTGTTGCCGTCTGAAGGTCCGGCGCTTCCTGCTCCCGCGGCTCCTGGGCAGCGCCCTGGTCTGTGCCGCGGCGCTGTGGCTGGCCGCCCGGGCCCTCACCTGGCATTCTGGGCCGGACGGGGTGGTGATCACGACAGTATACCTGGCGCTGTTTTTCCTGACGGTGGGCGTTCTGAAGCTCTGCTTCCAGGCAAGCTTCGCCACCCTCCTGTTTTACGGCATCGCCGCCTACGCGACCCAGAATCTGGCCTACCGGATCTACAGCATCTTCGAGCTGACCGGCGCTGTCTGGCGTCTGGGGGACCGGATCGGCGCGCCGCTGGCCTATCTGCTCTGCTGGAACGGGATCTTTGCCGTGGTGGCCTCGGCGGTCTACCTGATCTTCACCCGCCCCATGCTCCAGCAGGACGCGGCGGCCCTGCGCAATCTCAAGGTGTACGCCCTGTCCGGCATTACCATGACGGTAACGGTGGTGCTGTGTTCCTGGACCAATGTTTATGCCGGCCAGAGCGACGCGCTGACGATGATCATCTGCCTGTTCTCCTGCGTCTGCTGCATTTTCATTTTGTGCCTTCAATCCGGTATGCTCCAGACCGAGGGCCTGCGGCAGGACCTGGCGGTGCTGCGGCAGCTCTGGGAGCAGGACCGGAAGCAGTATGAGCTTTCTAAGGAAAATATCAGCCTGATCAACATCAAATGCCACGATCTGCGGTTCCGGCTCCAGGCCCTTCGCAATTCGGAGGGGGAGGTCTCCCGGGAGGAGCTGGAGGAGATCGAGAACGCCATTTCCATTTATGACAGCCGGGTGTCCACCGGCTGCGAACCACTGGACACCATCCTCACGGAAAAGAGCCTGTTCTGCGCCAAAAACGGCATCCGCTTCACCTGCATGGCCGAGGGGAGCAGACTCCTGTTCATCACACCGGCGGACCTCTATTCCCTTCTGGGCAACATCATTTCCAACGCTGTGGAGGCGGTGCGGAAGGTGGAGGACCCGGAGTACCGGGTGATCACCCTGGTGGTCAAGCCTGTTGAGGAGATGCTGCTGATCTCCGAGGAGAACTATTTTTCCGGCAGCTTGGAATTTCAGGACGGTCTGCCCGTCACCAGCAAGGCCGACAAGCTGGAGCATGGCTACGGCATGAAGAGCATTCGGATGCTGACCAAAAAGTACGGCGGGGACCTGCGGATGAACGTAAAGGACAATCTGTTCTCCCTGGCGCTGCTGTTTCCCCTGGAAAAGTGAGTCCACGGGGCCCTTTTCCCCTGCTGCCGTTGCCGCAGGCGCTTTCTTTTCCTCCGGTGGAAAGCCGATCAACGCATAAAACACAGCCATACCCGAATAGATTTCCGGGTATGGCTGCTTTTTTTGCCCCGCCACCGCCGGGCGGATGCCCGGCAGGAGCGTGTTTTTTACCGGGCCTGGATCCGCCGAACCCGGCTGCCGCCCTGATTGGCGCCGCCGTTCTCCCCGGAACCGGCGCCGCCGGTGCCGTTCTGACCGCCGTTTTCTCCGTCGCCGCTGGAGCTTCCGGTGCCTTCCGAGCCGCCCGTGGAGCCGCTGGGGCTGGTCTGCCCGCCGCTGGGACGGGTGCCCTGGGTGCCCTGGGTGCCGGAGGGGGTGCTGGCAGAGCCGCTGCCGCCGGTAGCGCCGCTGGGCGTGGAGGTGCCGCTGGGAACCGAGCCCGAAGGCGCTACGGTGGGCGCGCTGCTGGGATTGCTGGAACTGGGATTCTTGCCCGCGGTCTTGCCGTCTGTGCAGCCGGTCAGGCTCAAGGTAAGGACAAGGGCCAGGGCAATGGCAGTAAAGGTTTTCATAGATGATCCTCCTCTCAAAATTGCCGCAAGGGTAGTATTTCCGAAAGCGCCCAAACTAGACAGGAAAAAACCGGGAAAGATGGAAATGGAATTGCCTCTTGCTTTTTCCGAGCGTATCATGTATAATGAGCAAAATAACCGAAAAGGGGATTTTTTTGTCATGAAAAAGCTCACCGTCAAGAAAAACGTGGAATGTATGGCGTGCCTTGCCTGCGTCCAGGCCTGCTCCAACGCCTTTTACAAGACCTTCCACCAGGATCTGTCCTGCATCCAGGTGGTGGCCAAGCCCGGCGGCGGGGCCAAGCCGGTGACTTGCATCCAGTGCGGCAAGTGCGCCCGGACCTGCGAGCATGAGGCCATTACCCAGAACCCCAAGACCGGGGTGTACATGATCAACAAGAAAAAGTGCGTCTCCTGCGGCAAGTGCAAGGAGGCCTGCCCCATGCACGTCCTGGTCCTGCCCACGGAGGGCCCCGCTTCCAAGTGCATCGCCTGCGGCATCTGCGCCAAGGCCTGCCCCATGGAGCTGCTGGAGGTCGTGGAAAAATAAAATCCGCCGCTTTCACGGCGGGCGCCTATAACGGAGGGAAACCATGGTTCGATCCGGCTGGGAATGGATCATTTATATGCTGATCTACGCCTTCTTCGGCTGGGCCGGAGAGGTGGTTTGGTACGCGCTGAAGGACCGCAAATTCGTCCACCGGGGCTTCCTCAATCTGCCGCTGGACCTGCCCTACGGCATTTCCTGGGCGATTTTGGTCCAGGTGCTGCCCACGGTGGGCAGAAATTATGTGATGGAATTGGTGCTGGCCTTCGTGGTGCTGACAGTGGCGCGGAGCCTGTCCGGCTTCCTGCTCCGGGTGGTCAGCAACATGGCCCACTGGGAGGCGGAGCGGGCCCTGCCCCAGTCCTGGATGGGCCTGGCGGGCCGGCTGCTGATCGCCGGGGCTATGCTGGTGGGCTACCATGTGTTCCATCCCATGCTGGCCTTCCTGGTGCTGATGCTGCCGGAGCTGGTGGTGAAGGTCCTGGCCCTGGCCCTCGGCGGACTGGTGGTGGCGGACTTCTTCGTGATGGTCTACGCCCTGCGCCACGGGGTGCCTTCCCAGGCGGTGGAGAGCCGGAACCGCACCGCCAGCCTGGGTACCAGGATCACAGATCAGATCTGGCGCCGGATTCAGAAGACCTACCCCGGCGTGGCCGCCGACCCGGAGCTGGCGAAGCGCTACACCTTCGCCCAGGGGATGTGCCTGGATAAGCTGGTCTGGGTCTTTTTCATCAGCGCCCTGCTGGGGGACCTGATCGAGACCCTCTACTGCGGCCTGGGAGGCAGCTGGATGAGCCGGAGCAGCGTGCTTTACGGCCCCTTCAGCTTCGTCTGGGGCCTGGGGGCCGTGGTCCTGACGGTGGCGCTGCGGCACCTGGCGGCCAAATCCGACCGGTGGGTGTTTTTGGGCGGATTCGTCATCGGCGGAGCCTATGAGTATCTTTGCAGCGTGTTTACGGAATTGGTCTACGGCGTGGTGTTCTGGGATTACAGCGATATGCCCCTGAACATCGGCGGCCGGACCAATGTGCTCTACTGCTTTTTCTGGGGTATTTTGGCGGTGGTGTGGATCAAGGTCCTCTACCCGCCCATGGAGCGAAGCATTGAAAAGCTGCCGGTGGTGGCCGGGAAGGTGCTGACCTGGGTGATCGTGGTGTTCCTGGTCTGCGACGCCGCCCTCACCGGAGTGGCCATGCTCCGCTACGATAATCGCCAGGACCGGCCGGAGCCGGCCAACGTGGCGGAGGAGTTTTTAGACGAAAACTTTGACGACGACTACATGGAGGCCCGCTGGCCCAACATGAAGGTCACCCAAACCGAATAATTTACGGGCTCCCCGCCGGGGAGCCCGTTGTTCATGCGATTTCTGGAAAAGAAGCCAGGACCTGGGAAAGTTTCCCCACCCCGTAGGGGCCGTTGAGCCAGAGGATCATCAGTACGCCACGCCCCAGTAGAGCATCTTCTCCGCCTTTTTCCCGCAGATGGCGCAGGTATCGCCCAAATGCTCCTGGGCAAAGGGGATGCAGCGGGAGGACATGCCCGCCTCGTCCTTCATTTTGGTTTCGCACTCCTCGCTGCCGCACCACATGGTCTTGATGAAGCCGCCGTTGCGCTTTTGCAGGTCCCGGGCCTCCTCCAGGGTGGAGGCGGCGAAAATGTGGCTCTCCAGATTGGCCTTAGCCTTGGCGTACAGGCCGTCATGGACCGCCTGGAGGGTCTCGGAGAGGGCCGTCTCCAGCTCCTCCAGAGGGACCACCCGCTTTTCCCGGTTGTCCCGGCGGACCAGGACGCACTGATTCTGCTCCAAATCCTTGGGGCCCACCTCTAAGCGGACGGGGACGCCCTTCATCTCATACTCGGCAAATTTCCAGCCGGGGCTCTGATCGGAGTCGTCCATCTTCACCCGGAACCCAGCCTTTTTCAGCCGGTCCCGAAGCTGGGCGGCGGCGTCCAGAACGCCGGGCTTGTGCTGGGCGATGGGCAGGATCACGCACTGGATGGGCGCCACCTTGGGGGGCAGGACCAGGCCGCTGTTGTCCCCGTGGGTCATGATGATGCCGCCGATGAGCCGGGTGGACAGGCCCCAGGAGGTCTCAAAGGGCACCTGGAGCTGATTATTCTTGTCCGTGAAGCGGATGTCGTAGGCCCGGGCAAAGCCGTCGCCGAAATAGTGGGAGGTGCCGGCCTGGAGGGCCTTGCCGTCGTGCATCATGCACTCGATGGTGTAGGTCCGCTCCGCGCCGGAGAACTTCTCCTTGTCGGTCTTCACGCCCTTGATGACGGGCATGGCCAGGTAGTTTTCGCAGAAATCGGCGTAGCATTCCAGCTGCCCCTCGGTCTCCGCGATGGCCTCCTGGGCGGTGGCGTGGAGAGTGTGGCCCTCCTGCCACAGAAATTCCCGGTGGCGCAGGAAGGGGCGGCTGGTCTTCTCCCAGCGCAGCACGCTGCACCACTGGTTGTACTTGACGGGCAGATCCCGCCAGGAATGGACAATGTCCTTAAAATGGTCGCAGAACAGCGTCTCCGAGGTGGGGCGGATGCACAGCTTCTCCTCCAGCTCCTCGCTGCCACCCATGGTCACCCAGGCGCACTCCGGGGCGAAGCCCTCCACATGGTCCTTCTCCTTTTGCAGCAGGCTCTCCGGGATCAGCAGGGGCATATACACGTTCTCATGGCCGGATTCCTTGAACATCCCGTCCAGGATGTGCTGGATATTCTCCCACAGAGCGTAGCCGTAGGGCCGGTAGACGAACACGCCCTTGACCCCGGAGTAGGCGATTAGGTCCGCCTTTTTGCATACGTCGGTGTACCACTGGGCGAAATCCAGCTCCATGTCCGTGATTTGGGAAACCATTTTTTCTTTTGCCATAGTCTCAAACCTCCCATTTTCTGTAATGTTTATTGTATCACACCTGTCAAGGCTTCGCATAGGATGGGGGGAAGTTTTTTTGATATTTTCCATGGGAGGCCCGTATGAGCCAGGTGACGCTGCATTTGGAGCCGGAGCTGATCCGGTTTTACGCCCATATCGCCGCCGCATCCGGCAAGACCTTGGAGCAGGTCCTCCATGACGCCCTGTTCAAGCTGGCGGGAGAGCTGTCATTGGAGGCTCTCCGGGCGGCGGGCACGGAAGAACCATGAATTTGCCGTTGTAATTTCCTTCCGGATTTGCTATACTAAATAAAATCATAAGGGGGGAAAGCTTTATGAAATCGATCCGGGAGCTGTATAAAATCGGGAAAGGGCCGTCCTCGTCCCACACCATGGGGCCGGAGCGGGCGGCGGAGCTATTTTTGTCGGAGAATCCCCAGGCGGACGCCTTCCGGATCATTCTCTACGGGTCCCTGAGCAAAACAGGAGTTGGCCACGGCACGGACCGGGTCCTGCGGCAGGTGTTCGCGCCAAGGGAGACCCAGATCGAATTTGCCGGGGAGGCGCCGGCGGGCAGCCACCCCAACACCATGGACTTTTTCGCCTACTACGAAGGGCGGGAGCTTGGCCAGCTGCGGGTGGAGTCCATCGGCGGCGGGGACATCCGCATCCCAGGTCGGCCGGAGGTCCAGGGGCCGGAGGTGTACCCGGAAAATTCCTTTGCGGAGATCGCGGATTTCTGCAAATGGCGCTACATCAGCACCCTTAGCGAGTATGTAGAGATCAACGAGGGGCCGGAAATTTGGGACTTCCTGATGGAGGTCTGGCAGGCCATGAAGGCCTCCATCGACGAGGGCCTGCGGGCCACCGGGACCCTGCCCGGCGGGCTGGGGGTCCAGCGGAAGGCCCGTTATCTATATGAGCAGGAGCTGGCCACCGAGGTGCCCCAGGTCCGGGAGTGCCGGATCATCTGCGCCTACGCCTACGCCGTCTCCGAGCAGAACGCGGACAACGGCACCATCGTCACCGCCCCCACCTGTGGGGCCAGCGGCGTGCTGCCGGCGGTGCTGAAATACTTTCAGGACACACAAAACGCCTCGGATGAGCGGATCCTCCGGGGCCTGGCCACGGCGGGAATCATCGGCAGCCTGACCAAGCGGAACGCCTCCATCTCCGGGGCGGAATGCGGCTGTCAGGCGGAGATCGGCACCGCCTGCTCTATGGCGGCGGCGGCACTGGCGGAGCTGTACGGCCTGAACCTGGATCAGGTGGAGTACGCCGCGGAGATGGCCATGGAACACCACCTGGGCCTGACCTGCGACCCCATCAGCGGCCTAGTGCAGATCCCCTGCATCGAGCGCAACGCCGTGGCGGCCATGCGGGCCATGAACGCCTGCAATCTGAGCTATTTCCTCTGCGGCACCCGAAATATCAGCTACGACATGGTCTGCAAGGCCATGTACGAAACGGGCCTGAACCTGGCCAAGCAGTACAAGGAAACCAGCGAGGGCGGCTTGGCAAGGTTCTTGGGGAGAAGAAGGGGAAGCCTGCAATAATATTTCTGAAAAAAGACCGCCTGCGTTGCACCGGGAACCGGTTCGCGGGCGGACGATTTTTAAGTTAGCATTTTAGTTCGCATTTTTCTGTTTTTGCCACGCAAAAACAGGGGCACAGCCAGTACCTTCACCGGTCGCTGGGCTGGCGTAAAAAAGGGAAAAGGCGACATTGCACCTTGACAACTTCATAGAGATAGCGGAAATTTTGATGAAATAGCCCTCCCCATAAGGGGAGGGTCTTGGGAATCATTATTTACTATATTCAAAAACAAATTCTTTGTTTGACCAAAAATCAGCTTTAAATCTGATTTCTATCGTTTTCCAATCTTGATCGGCCTCGTACCCAATTACGCCATTCATTTTCTTGCCAGCGGCAACAGAACCGTCAAGCTGTGGCTTATCGTCGCTCATCAGCCCGGACAAGCTGATACTGGTTGAATAATCATCAATATATGCCTCAAAAGACATTAGAGAGCTTACGGCTATATCTTTATCGGAATTGTTTTCAATTTCAAATTCGCATATTACGAAAACTTTTCCGTCGGATGGCGTAACAAAGTCTTTCCCAGTGCTTTCCCTGACATCTACAAGCGTTACGATAATATCGTTAAGCTCAACCTTTTCTCCAACGCTAAACACAGTTTTTTCTTCCGGTGCTTTCGTTTCTGTTTTGTTTCCACTTGTAGAATTGCTCACATCTCCTACCTTGTGCGGCTCGTCACTGTTGCTATTTCCAAAAGCAGCCACTAAAGCAATTATACCAAGAATAACCAAGACTACGCCGAGGACAACGTGCTTTTTCTGCTTTGCTCCACAGTGTGGGCATACTTTTGCAGATTTTGCGATTTCTTGTCCACAAGATTTACATTTAACCATTTTTCCATTGTTTCCCATAGTGTTTCCTCCTTCCGTATACAACTAAAATTTACCATATATTCCTTATTTTGTCAAGAATTTTGTTGAAGTATTAAAATTTTTGAAAAGCATTTTGACATTGCAATAATATCGATTCTTTTTCGCCACTAATACAAAAGCTAAGATTCCCGCTATCTCTATGAGGTGGCGGGAATCTTTTTATTTGGTGGTGAGACTATGGCAGCAGACGGTTCCGTTGTTATCCAGACAAGGACGGACGCAAAAAGGTAAAAAAGCCGCCCTCTCGGGCAGCTTCCTTATAACGGAAGGAGGGATTTGTCTCATCGAAACAATTGATCTATGTATTGGAAACGCAAGTGAGTCCCCTATATGTCGCTCTTTTTAGCTGTATTCAAAGAGGAAATCAAAATCCGTTTAATTTCGATACACTGCTCTAATAAGTTTTTATCAGAATAATATCCACTTTCTAAAAGCAACTCGATCCAGTACTCTGTTTCAGAGCATTCCTTTAATGCAATTTGGAGCTTCGCAATAAAATCCGCTCTCCCGTGGGCGTAAAACGCCTCTCGGATATTTGCGCCGATGCTTGTTCCAGAACGCAGGAATTGACTGACAAGCGCACCTTCGCATTTTGCAGCCCGCAATGTTTTGCACGCTTGGATTACATTTAAAGCAAATATTTTGGATTTTTCAATCAGAGGACTGTTAGACATCGTTTTTCACACTCTTTTTCAATCGTCCGCGAAGCGGACACCGCACTTCTTCACTCTTCACTATTACCTATTACTTTCCGCCAAAAATCGGCCCATCGTATGAAGTGAAGAGTGAAAAGTGAATAGTGAAAAAGTAAAAATCGGCAAGCTCCGAACGTCGCTTGCCGATTTTTGGCGGAGAAGGAGGGATTTGAACCCTCGATACCCTTTTGGGGTATACACGATTTCCAATCGTGCGCGCTCGGCCAGCTACGCGACTTCTCCCTGTCCAGCCCGAATATCATACCCTATTCGGGCCGGTTTGTCAAGTCCCAATTTTTTGTCCCGCTAAAATCCGCTGCATTTTCTCATCCTTCCAATCTCATTGACAAGGAGACGGAAAAATGGTATAGTAATGGTACAATTAAAGACCTGAGTGCCCCTTGGCCCGGCTTGGGCCCTGGGGAGAATAGGGAATCCGGTGCGAATCCGGAACGGTACCGCCGCTGTATGCGCGGAGGTTGGCAGCAGGACGAAAGTCGGTCATTGGCGAAAGCTGAGAAGGCGCTGTCAAGCCTGGGAGGCGCGAGTCAGAAGACCTGCTTGGGTGATGGCCCTCTTGGATAGGGCCGGTTTGTGTGCGGAAATGCGGCCGCGGCAGCTTTGACTGCCGCGTTTTTTATTTTGGGGGTGAGAGCTTGGTTCTGAGCGGCTACGGACACGGCGGGGACATCTACCGGAACCGGGTCCGGCTGGATTTTTCCGCCAACGTCAACCCCCTGGGTACCCCGCCGGAGGTCCAAAACGCGGTGCGGGAAGCAGCGGACCGTCTGGCCCCCTACCCCGATCCCTACTGCGGCGCCCTCCGGGCCAAGCTGGCCGCCCGGCTGGGGGTGGAGGAGGACGCCATCCTCTGCGGAAACGGAGCGGCGGAGCTGATCTACTCCTTTGCCCTGGCCTTGGCGCCCCGGCGGGCCCTGGCGCCGACGCCCACCTTTTCCGAGTATGCCGCCGCTTTGGACGCGGCGGGGTGCCGGGTCCTTCCCTTTCCCCTGGTCCGGGAGCGGGGCTTTCGGCTGGGAGAAGAGATTCTTCCGCAAATTACCCAGGATGTGGACGCCCTGATTCTGTGCAATCCCAACAACCCCACGGGCCAGTGCGTTGCCCCCGACCTGCTGGTCCGAATTTTGGAGCGGTGCCGGGAGACCGGGTGCTTCCTGCTGCTGGACGAATGCTTCTTAAATCTTGCGGACCGGGAGGCCGCCTTCTCTCTCCTGCCCCTCTTAGGCCCCGGCGACCCGGTGGTGATCCTGCGGGCCTTCACCAAGCTCTACGGCATGGCGGGGCTGCGGCTGGGCTACTGCGTCTGCCGGAACCCGGAGCTTTTAGAAAAAATGTCCCGGTTCCAGCAGCCCTGGAACGTCTCCACCCCCGCCCAGGCGGCGGGGCTGGCGGCCCTGGACTGCGGGGACTTTGTCCGGGAGACCCTTGCCCTCCTTTCCGAGGAACGGCGGTTCCTGGAGGCGGGGCTCCAGGAGCTGGGCATTCCTTTTCTTCCAAGTAAGGTCAATTTTCTGCTTTTCCAGGGGGAAGCCGATTGGGGAGCGCGGCTCCTCGCCCAGGGAATTTTGATCCGGTGCTGCGTTAGCTTCCCTGGGCTGACGGCACGGGACTACCGCATTGCCGTCCGCACCCGCCCGGAAAACCGGGCCCTGCTATCCGCCCTAGCTTCTCTGAAAATACGCAAGGAGGATTAATCCAATGCCGGAAAACAGCTACTCCTTTTTCCAAAATACCGCCTGCAAATACTTTCCCTGCCACAAAACCGAGCATCCGGAGGAGTTTAACTGCCTGTTCTGCTACTGCCCCCTCTACGCCCTGGGGGACCGGTGCGGCGGCAATTTCCGCTACACGGACAAAGGGATCAAGGACTGCTCCGGCTGCCTGGTGCCCCACAGTCCCGGCGGATATCAGCGGGTGTTAAGCCGGTTTTCCGACATCTCCGCCCTGGCCAGCCGCCCGGCGGAGCCCGCCGCCGGGATCCCCGGCATGCCTAGGGTTCTGCTGGCGGGGACCCGCAGCGGCTGCGGCAAAACCACCGTCACCTGCGCCATTTTGCAGGCGCTGGTCCATCGGGGGCTGAAGGTGGGCGCCTTCAAATGCGGCCCGGACTACATCGACCCCATGTTCCACAGCCGGATCATCGGGGCCAAAAGCGCCAATCTGGACAGCTTTTTCCTGGACGAGCATACGCTGCGTGGTCTTCTGGTGAAAAACAGCCGGGATCGGGATGTGAGCGTCCTCGAGGGGGTCATGGGCTTCTACGACGGCCGGGGCCTGGATTCCACCCAGGGCAGCACCTATGAGATCGCCCGGATCACTTCGACGCCCACAGTGCTGGTCGTCGACACCCGGGGGGCCTCCCTTTCGGTGCTGGCGGCCATTCAGGGCTTCGCCGGTTTCCGGCCGGACAGTGGCATTCGAGGCGTGATTCTGAATCAATGCGGGGAGCGGGCCTACTCGTCCCTCCGGGAGGCGATCCTGCGCCAATTTGGCGGCAGGGTCCGGCCTTTGGGGTATCTACCCCGTCTGCCGGAGGCGGCGCTGGAGAGCCGCCACCTGGGGTTGGTCACCGCTCAGGAGGTGGACGGACTCCGGGAAAAGCTGGCGCTGCTGGCCGATCAGGCGGAGAAGACAATCGATCTGGAGGGCCTGCTGGAGCTGGCCCGGACGGCCACGGAGCTTTCCGACGCCCCGGTTTCCTTTCCCCGTCTGCCCCAGGCGCGGATCGCCGTTGCCCAGGACGCCGCCTTCTGCTTTTACTATGCTGACAACCTGGCCGCCCTCCGGGAGCTGGGAGCCGAGCTGGCGCCCTTCAGCCCCCTGACGGACCCGGCCCTGCCAGAAAACATCCAGGGTCTGTACCTTGGAGGCGGTTATCCGGAGCTGTACGCCGAGGCGCTGTCGAAAAATGTCTCTCTCCGCTCCTCTATCCGGAAGGCCCTGGAACGGGGCCTGCCCTGCGTCGCCGAGTGCGGGGGCCTTCTCTACCTGGCGGAAGCCCTGGACGGCCATCCCATGGTGGGCTTCCTGCCGGGAAACGGGGAAAGCAAGGGAAAGCTGACCCGCTTCGGCTATGTTACATTGACCCCCAAGGCGGACAGCCTCCTGTTCCGGGCGGGGGAACCGGTCCCCGCCCACGAGTTTCACTACTACGATCTGCCCGATCCCGGCAGCGCCCTGACCGCTCGGAAGGCGGACGGGCGGCAGTGGGACTGCGGCTTCGCCACCCCTCGGCTCTACGCCGGATTCCCCCATCTTCATTTCTACGCCCGCCCCGCCCTGGCGGAGCGGTTCTACCGGGCCTGTTTGGAGGAAAAACACCATGTTTGAAATTCGAAAGCCTATGGAAATTGAAAACCGGAGCATGGAGATCATCACGGCGCTCCTTGGCGACCGGCCCATTGCCCCGGAAAACGAGGCGGTGGTCAAGCGGGTCATCCACACCACCGCTGATTTTGACTACGCCGACAATCTCCGCTTCTCCCCCGGCGCGGTGGAAAAGGGGCTTTCCGCTCTGAGAGCCGGCTGCGATATCGTGACGGACACCACCATGGCCCTTGCCGGCATCAACAAGACCGCTCTTTCCAAGCTGGGAGGCCAGGTCCACTGCTTCATCGCCGACCCCGACGTGGCCCTACAAGCCAAGGCCCGGGGCGTCACCCGCTCCTACGCGGCCATGGAGAAGGCGGCCCAGCTGGAAAAGCCCTGCGTCTTCGCCATCGGCAACGCCCCCACCGCCCTGCTGTCCCTCCACGACCTGATGGCCCAGGGGAAGCTGGCGCCGGAGCTGATCATCGGGGTCCCAGTGGGCTTTGTCAACGTGGTGGAGAGCAAGGAATTACTCTTGACCGACGACGTTCCCTACATCGTGGCCCTGGGCCGGAAGGGCGGCAGCAACGTGGCCGCCGCCATCTGCAACGCCCTGCTCTACCAAATCACAAGATGATGGAGGAGTTCATCGTCAAGGAGGGCAAGCGCCTCCGGCTGGGCTATACCACCGGCTCCTGCGCCGCTGCCGCCGCCAAGGCCGCGGCCTGGATGCTGCTCACCGGCCAGCCCCGAGAGAAAATCGGACTGATCACCCCCAAGGGCATCCGGCTGGAGCTAGTGGTGACGGACATCTCCATGGAACCGAGCCAGGTCTCCTGCGCCGTGGTCAAGGACGGCGGGGACGACCCGGACATCACCACCGGCGCCCACATCACCGCCACGGTGGTCCGCGCTCCCCGGCCCGGGGTGGAAATATTGGGCGGCCCGGGGGTGGGCCGGGTCACCAAGCCGGGACTGGACCAGCCCGTTGGCGCGGCGGCCATCAACTCCGTCCCCCGGCGGATGATCCGGGAGAATGTGGAAGAAATTTGCCGCCTGCTGGACGAGCCCGGCGGGCTGACTGTCACCATTTCCGTGCCGGGCGGCGGGGAGCTGGCGAAAAAGACCTTCAATCCCCGGCTGGGCATCGAGGGCGGCATCTCCATTTTGGGCACCACCGGCATGGTGGAGCCCATGAGCGACCAGGCGCTGCTCGACACCATTCGGGTGGAGCTGCGCCAGCGCCGGGCCACCGGGGCGGAATACGCCCTGCTGACCCCCGGAAATTACGGCGCGGACTTTCTGCGAGAGGGTCTGGGCGTGGATCCAGTGAAAGCGGTGCAGGTGTCCAATTTTATCGGGGACAGTCTGGACCTGTGCCGGGAGCTGGGCTTCCGGGGCGCGGTGCTGGTGGGCCATGTGGGCAAACTGGTGAAGCTCTCCGGGGGAATGCTGAACACCCACTCCAAGTACGGCGACTGCCGGATGCCCCTGCTCACCGCCCAGGCCGCCGCCTGCGGCGTCTCCCCCGCGGCGGCCCAGGCCATGCTCTCCGCCGTCACCTGCGACGAGGCCATTCGCATTGCCCAGGAGGCGGGGGTGATGGAGCCCATGCTGAAACGGGTGACCGCTCTGGCCTGGGAGCATCTGGCCCAGCGGGCCGGAGAACTGCCCGTGGGGCTGATTGTCTTTTCCAAAATCTACGGCGTGCTGGGCCAGTCGGAAAACGCCCAGGTGCTGCTTCAACACTTTCAGGAGGGATAACCATGGTACATTTTGTGGGCGCCGGGTGCGGCGCCAAGGATCTGATCACCGTTCGGGGCGCGAAGCTCCTTTCCCAGGCGGATGTGATCATCTACGCCGGCTCTCTGGTCAACCCGGAGCTGCTGGACTACGCCAAGCCGGGAGCGGAAATCCACAACAGCGCCTATATGACCTTGGAGCAGGTTATAAAGGTAATTTTGAAGGCGGAGGCCCTGGGAAAAACCGTGGTCCGCCTCCACTCCGGGGATTCCAGCATCTATGGAGCGGTGCGGGAGCAGTTCGACGAGCTGGAGAAACGGGGCGTCGCCTACGACGTCTGCCCCGGCGTCAGCGCTTTCTGCGGGGCCGCCGCCGCCCTGAAAGCGGAATATACCCTGCCCGGGGTGAGCCAGAGCGTCATTATCACCCGCACCGCCGGCAGGACCGCCATGCCGGAAGGCGAGGACATCCCCTCCCTGGCCCGCCATGGGGCCACCATGGTGCTGTTCCTCAGCACCGGGCTGACGGAAAAGCTGCAACTAGAGCTGCTGACCGGGGGCTACGCCCCGGACACCCCGGTGGCGGTGGTCTACAAGGCCACCTGGCCCGACGAGAAGATTTTCCGCTGCACCGTGGGGACCCTCCATGAGACTGTAGAGAAAAGCGGGATCCGCAGCACGGCCCTGATCATCGTGGGCGGCTGCATGGGGCCGGAATACCTCCGCTCCCGGCTCTACGCCCCGGAGTTTTCCACCGGCTTCCGGGCAGGTACAAAACAATGATCGTCCTGCTGGCTTTCAGCCGCCAGGGCTGCCGCACCGCAAGGAAAATCCGAACTGAATTTGCCGAGGAGGTCCGGCTCTACGCCCCGGAGAAGTTGGGACAGCCGGATTTCGCCCCCACCGCCTCTCCCCTTTCGGAATTTATCGGGCCGCTGTTCCGGCAGGCCAGCGCCCTGATCTTTGTGGGCAGCGTGGGGATCGCCGTTCGGGCCATCGCCCCCCACGTCCGAGACAAGCGGACCGATCCGGCGGTGCTGGCGGTGGACGAGCTGGGGCGTTTCGTCATTCCCCTGCTCTCCGGCCACATCGGCGGGGCCAACGCCCTGGCGAACCTGCTGGCGGCGGCCCTGGGAGCCACCAGCGTGGTCACCACCGCCACGGATATCAACGGCCGGTTCTCCGTAGACGCCTGGGCCGCAAGCCACGGCTATGCCCTTTCCGACATGGGCCTGGCCAAGGAGGTGTCCGCCGCCATTTTGGAGCAGGAAATCCCCATTTCCTCGGCCCGTCCCCTGCCGGAGCCGCTGCCCCCGGGATTGGAGGCCGGAGACACGGGAGAATTGGGCATTCGCCTCTCCTGTCGGGAGGAAAAACCGTACAAAAATACTCTACTGCTGATCCCCAAAGTCCTCACCCTGGGCGTCGGCTGCCGCCGGGGCACCTCAAAGGAGGCCATCGCCCAGGCGGTGGAGGCGGTTTTTCAGGAGGCGGGGCTGCGGCGGGAGGCGGCGGCGGAGGCCGTCACCATCGACCTAAAAAAAGACGAGGAGGGGCTGATTGCCTATTGCCGGGAGGCGGAACTTCCCCTCTCCTTTGCCTCGGCGGAGGAACTGGGGCAGGTGCCGGGGGACTTCACCCCCTCGGAATTTGTCCGCCGGGTCACCGGGGTGGACAACGTCTGTGAGCGGGCCGCCCTGCTGAAAGGCGGAACTCTGATCGTGAAAAAAACGGCCCGGGCCGGGGTCACGGTTGCGGTGGTCGAACGAAATTGGGAGGTATCATCATGGGAAAAGTAACCGTCGTGGGCATTGGCCCCGGAAACGGGGAAAATATGACGTTCCTGGCAGACCAGGCCCTGAAAAATTGTCAGGTTTTGGCGGGATATACAGTTTATGTAAACCTCGTAAAGGACCGCTATCCGGGAAAAGAGATCATCACCACCCCCATGACCGGGGAGGCGAAGCGGTGCCGCATGGCCCTGGACGCCGCCAAGGCGGGAAAGAAGGTGGCCATGGTCTGCTCCGGGGACAGCGGGGTTTACGGCATGGCGGGGCTGCTGTACGAGCTTCGTGGGGACGAAAAGGAGCCGGAAATCGAGGTGGTCCCCGGCCTGACCGCCGCCCTCAGCGGCGGGGCGCTGCTGGGAGCGCCCCTGACTCACGACTTCTGCGTTCTCAGCCTCAGCAACCGGCTGACGCCCTGGGAGCTGATCGAAAAGCGGCTGGACGCCGCCGCGGCCGGGGATTACACCCTGGTTCTCTACAATCCCGCCAGCGGGGCCCGGCCCGACACGCTCCGGCTGGCCTGTGCCCGGCTTTTGCGGGTCCTTCCGGGGGACCGGCCCTGCGGCATTGCCCGGAACATTGGCCGGGAGGGGGAAAGCTGGGAACTTTTAACGCTGGAACAGCTCCGAGACTATCCGGCGGATATGTTCTGCACCGCCTTTGTCGGCAATTCTACCACCCAGATTATCGGCGGCAAGCTGGTGACCCCCAGAGGATATCCCAATGTGTAAGCTCTGCGTCTTTGCCGGCACCAGCGAGGGCCGGCTGCTGGTATCCTGGCTGGCGGGGCAGAAGGTCTCCGTCACCGTCTGCGTGGCGACGGAATATGGGGAAAGTTTGCTTCCTCAGGGGGAAAATCTGACCGTCTCCGCCAAGCGGCTGAACCGGGAGGAGATGGCCAGACTTCTTGCGAAGGAAGCCTTTGATCTGGTCATCGACGCCACCCACCCCTATGCCCAGGAGGTGACGGAGAATCTCCAGGCCGCCTGCCAGGAGACCGGGGTCCAGTACCTCCGGCTTTTGCGTCCGGAGGGGGCCGGCAGAACGGGACGGTATTTCCCCGACATTCCCGCCGCCGCACGCTATTTGAGCGGCACCGAGGGGACCATCTATCTCACCACCGGCAGTAAGGAGCTGGCAAAATTCGCGGTTCTTCCGGACTTTGCCCAGCGGGTCTACGCCCGGGTGCTGCCCATGGAGGCCAGTCTGGAGGCCTGCCGGGAGGCGGGGCTTCCCCCCGCACACATCCACGCCATGCAGGGACCCTTTTCCCGGGAAATGAACCGGGCCGCCCTGACCATGACCGGGGCCAAATTCCTAGTGACTAAGGAGGCCGGGCCCGCCGGCGGCTTTGGGGAAAAGGCCCAGGCCGCCCAGGACGTGGGGGCGGAACTGGTGGTCATTGGCCGCCCGCCCCAGGGCGAAGGGCTGTCCTTGGAGGAAACGGTCTCCTACTTGGAGGACCGGTTTTCCCTCCGCCGCCGACCCCAGGTCACGGTCCTGGGCGTCGGCCCGGGCGGCCCGAAGGGGCTGACCCTGGAAGCCCAGGAGGCCATTCGGGAGGCGGACTGCCTGATCGGGGCCAAGCGGATGCTGGCCCTGGCCGCCCCCGGGCAGGCGGCGTACCCCGCCATTGCGCCGGAGGCCATCGTAGCCCTGATCCGGAGCCACCCGGAATACACCCGATTCGCCGTCCTGATGTCGGGGGACCCAGGCTTTTACAGCGGCGCCAAAAAGCTGCTGCCCCTGCTTTCCGGCTGCCCTGTGACGGTCCTGCCGGGGATCAGCAGCCTCAGTGCCCTCTGCGCCAGACTGGGGGTCTCCTACGAGGAGGTCTTCCCTGTCAGCCTCCACGGGCGGGACACCGATATTCTCCCCTGGGTGGCCCGGCACCAAAAGGTCTTCGCCCTGGTAGGCGGGGAGGGCGGCATTGCCCAGCTCTGCGCGCGGCTGACCCAGGGCGGCTTCGGCGAGGCCCAGGTCACCGTGGGGCAGAATCTGGGCTACCCGGAGGAGGCCATCGTCACAGCCCCGGCCCGGGCGCTCCAGGAGCGGCCCTTCCCCTCCCTCAGCGTGGCCCTCATTCAGCATGACAAGTCCTGGCGGACAGCCATTGGCCTGCCCGACGATGCGTTTCTCCGTAGCGAGGGCATCCCCATGACCAAAAGCGAGGTGCGGGCGGTGTGCCTGTCCAAGCTGGCGCTGCCGGAGGACGCAATTTGTTGGGATGTGGGGGCCGGCACCGGCTCAGTGTCCGTAGAAATGGCTCTCTCCGCTCCCCGGGGGCAAGTGTACGCCATTGAGAAAAAAAAGGATGCCCTGGCCCTGCTGGAAAGAAACCGGGAGCGATTTATATTGGATAATCTGATCCCCGTGGCCGGGGCCGCCCCGGAGGCGTGCCGGACCCTGCCGCCGCCCAGCCATGTGTTCCTGGGCGGGGCCGGGCGGGAGCTGCCCGCGATCCTGGAACTGATCCGGGAGAAAAATCCCAAGGCCCGGATCGTCGCCACCGCCATCACGTTGGAATCCGTGGGCCTGCTAAATGCCGCCATGGCGGACTTTGCCAGCGCCGAGGCGGTCTGCGTCACGGTGGCCCGGGACAAAAAAGCGGGGCCGTACCATCTGATGATGGGGCAAAACCCGGTGTACATCTTCACCTTTCAAAACTGAGGTAGATCTATGGCATACTCCATTATGATCCAGGGCACCATGTCCAACGCCGGCAAGAGCCTGATTGCCGCCGGCCTGTGCCGCCTGTTCCGCCAGGACGGCTACCGGGTGGCCCCCTTCAAGAGCCAGAACATGGCCCTCAACTCCTTTATCACCGCCGACGGCGGAGAGATGGGCCGGGCCCAGGTGGTCCAGGCGGAGGCGGCGGGCATCGCCCCCGACGTGCGGATGAATCCCATTCTCCTGAAGCCCACCACCGACGTGGGCAGTCAGGTCATCGTCGCTGGGCAGGTTCAGGGCAATATGCGGGCCATGGAATACTACCGCCGGAAGCGGGATTACATCCCCGCCATTCTGGATGCCTACCGTTCCCTGGCGGCGGAGTATGAGATCATCGTCATCGAGGGAGCCGGGAGCCCGGCGGAGATCAATCTCAAGGACGACGACATTGTGAACATGGGCATGGCCCGCATGGCGGACGCGCCGGTGTTCCTGGTGGGCGACATCGACCGGGGCGGGGTCTTTGCCCAGCTCTACGGCACCGTGGCCCTGCTGGAACCGGAGGAGCGGGCCCGGATCAAGGGCACCATCATCAATAAATTCCGGGGGGACCGGGCCATTTTGGAGCCGGGGTTAAAGCAGCTGGAGGCCCTCTGCGGCGTGCCGGTAGCGGGAGTCGTGCCCTTTGCCCAGGTGGACATCGACGACGAGGACAGTCTCAGCAGCCGCTTTTCCCCCAGGGAGGAGCAGAAGCTGATCGATATCGCGGTGATCCGCCTGCCTCGCATCTCCAATTTCACCGACTTTTCACCTCTGGAGCGGTACGCCAACGTATCGGTACGGTATGTGGAGCGGGTGAACCAGCTGCGGCAGCCGGATCTGATCCTCCTCCCCGGCACCAAAAGCACCGTTTCCGATCTGCTTTGGCTGCGGCAGAGCGGCCTGGAGGCCGCCATATTGAAGGCGGCGGCCAGCGGCACGCCGATATTTGGGATCTGCGGCGGGTATCAGATGCTGGGCAGGACTATTTCCGACCCGGAAGGGGTGGAGGCCGGCAGCCCCCAGACGGTGCGGGGTATGGGCCTGCTGAATCTGGACACGGTTTTTCATGGGGAGAAGGTGCAGTCCCAGGTCAGCGGCAGGTTTGGCATCCTTTCCGGGCTGCTGTCTCCCCTGACCGGGCTCCGGTATCAGGGCTACGAGATCCACATGGGCCGGTCCGGGGCGGCGCTGCCCCCCATTGTCTGCCAGGGGGAGGTCTACGGCAGCTACATTCATGGGCTGTTCGACGAGCCGGGGATCGCGGACGCCCTGCTCCAATCTCTCTGCCGGAAAAAGGGCGTGGATTTTTCCCAGCTCCAAGCCTTCGACGCCACCGCCTACAAGCAGCGCCAGTATGACAAGCTGGCCCAGGTCCTCCGGGAGAGCTTGGACATGAACCTGATCTACAAGGCCCTGCGGAAGGAGCTATAGCCATTGCCGCCCCAGTCAGGGCGGCAATGGTGTTTTTGCGGAAGCAGCTTTAGCTTTTGCCGCCCCCAGCTGGGGGCGGCAATGGCTGTTTTTTTAGATAGGAATATTATTTTTCCTTCCTATTGGCGACGCAGTTTATTACAAACGCGATTGAATTAGACATCAATCCCGCATTCAACAAAATTTGATTTTTTTCATCCTGAAAAATACAAAGCGCCAGACAAATAATACCTGCCAGCGCAAACGCAATGCCCCCAAACAATAAAATTCTTATTTTGCTCATTTATAAATCCTTCCCTTTCCGGCATTTTGACCGTATAACAAGGATCATTCCCAGCAGCATAAGCGGAAAAGAGATGCCAAACGCGAAACCAGAAAGCGTCTCTTGAATTTCGGTTCCGCCAATGAACTGTGAAAAGATCAGAAAAACGATTCCGGAAAGGGATACTACAATGCCAATAAGCATGAATTTCTTATTTTTAAGGTCTCGCGCTTCCTTCATCATTTGCAAAATCCGCTGATGATCGTATGGATAGATGCTCTTTTCATCTTCTTCTCCGTCAAGCAATTCCGCTACCGTAATATTTAATTCCTGACACAGCGGTTCAATAATGGAGTAATCGGGCATACACTTTCCTGTTTCCCATTTTGAAATCGTTTTATTGGAAACGCCCAGCCGTTCGGCAAGTTGCTCCTGCGTTAAATTTTGTTCTTTCCGCTTTTTGAATATAAATTTACCGATTGCGATCTGATCCATATCTTCATTCCTCCAGCGTGTCTTTTGGATAGATTATACCTTTTTGCCCTGAAAACAACACCCCTTGTAAGGCGAATATGGGTGGAATGGGCATTTTATCTTGCCACCCCGGGAAGCTGTCCGTAAAATCAAGGCTTTTTTTGAGAGAAACGATTTCTATTCGCGAAAATTCAGGCCCCGCCGGCGGCGGGGCCTGTTTGGTGTTTTGAAAGCGGCTTACACGCCGGAGTAGGCGGCAAAGCCCGCGTCGATGGGCAGCACCACGCCGGTAACGGCGCTGGAAGCCTTGTCGTCGCACAGGAAGAACACGCCGCCCAGAAGTTCCTCGCTCTCCACAAAGCGGTTCATGGGCGTCCCGGCCAGGATCTTGGCGGTCCGGGCGGTGGGGGTGCCGTCGGGGTTGAACAGCAGGGCCCGGTTCTGGTTGGACACCAGGAAGCCGGGGGCAATGGCGTTGCAGCGGATGCCGGTACCGGCAAAGTGGGTGGCCAGCCACTGTGTGAAGTTGGACACCGCCGCCTTGGCACCGGAGTAGGCGGGGATCTTGGTCAGGGGGATATAGGCGTTCATGGAGGAGATGTTCAGGATCACGCCGTGCTTCCGCTCCACCATGTCCTTAGCAAAAACCTGGGTGGGCAGCAGGGTGCCCTGGAAGTTCAGCTTGAACACGAAGTCCACGCCGCCGGCGTCCAGATCAAAGAAGGTCTTGTCGCCCTCCTTGGCCTCGTGCTGGTACTCGTTGGTGGTCTGGGCCCGGGCATTGTTGCCGCCGGCGCCGTTGAGCAGGATGTCGCAGGGGCCCAGGTCCTTCAGCACCTGCTGATGGACGGCCTCCAGGCTCTCCGGCTCCAGGACGTTGGCCTTGTAGCCCACGCAGGTGTAGCCCTCGGCCTTGCACTCGTCGGCGACCGCCTGGACGGCGGCCTCGTTCAGGTCCAAAGCGGCGACCTTCGCGCCGGCCTGGGCAAAGGCCTTGGCCATGGTGCCGCAGAGCACGCCGCCGGCGCCGGTGATGACCACGACTTTACCGGTGAAATCCACATTCAGGGGAAGATCGATCATTGCTAATTACCTCCAAAGGATAAAGTTAAACGGTTTCAATGGTGCCGCCGTTGGCCTCGATCAGGCCGTTCAGGTAGGCGCTGCCCAGGGCCCGGTCGTACAAACCGTAGCCCGGCTTGCCGGTCTCGCCCCAGATCATCCGGCCATGGTCCGGACGGAAGTAGCCCTCAAAGCCGGTCTCCACCAGGGCCTTGACGATGGCGTTCATGTCCAGGGAGCCCGCCTGGGACAGGTGCCCGCTCTCCTCGAAGGAGGTGTCCGGCAGAATTTTCACGTTCCGCATATGCATAAAGCCAATACGGTGCATGGCGGAATACTTGCGGACCAGACGGGGAATGTCGTTGGCCGGGGA
This sequence comes from uncultured Oscillospiraceae bacterium, assembly GCA_947632695.1. Taxonomy (GTDB): domain Bacteria; phylum Bacillota; class Clostridia; order Oscillospirales; family Oscillospiraceae; genus Faecousia. The sequence continues at coordinate 29,598 of CANRQC010000001.1, forward strand.
GCAGCCCAAAGAGCCGGTGCACAGGCACAGGGTGTTGGAGGGGCTGTCCACAATGGACAGATACCGGTCCAGATTCTCCTCCTTGGTGATGACCCGAGGCAGCCCGAAGATGGGGTACGGGGGATCGTCCGGATGGAGGGCCATGACCACGCCGCACTCCTCCGCCACGGGGATGACCCGCTTCAGGAAGTACTCGATGTTGGCCCAGAGGCCCTCCTCCCCCAGCTCGCTGTAGGCCCGGATCAGATCCCGGACCTGGTCCTGGGTGTAGCTGGAGTCCCAGCCGGGCAGATGGATATCGTCCTTCAGGGGGTCCAGGCCCTTCATCTGGTCCCAGTACATGACCAGGCTGGTGGAGCCGTCGGGGGCCTTCTTGTCCAGCTGAGTCCGGGTCCAGTCAAAGACGGGCATGAAATTGTAGGTCACGCACTTGATGCCGTACTTGGCGCAGCGGCGGATGGATTCGCAGTAGTTGGCGATATGGCGGTCCCGCTCCGGGCGGCCCAGCTTGATCTCCTCGGTGACGGGGATGGACTCCACCACGTCGAAGACCAGGCCGTGTTCGGCGCACAGGTCCACCAGATGCTTGATGGATTCCTCGGGCCAGACCTCGCCGGGCTTTACGTCATAGACGGCGGACACGATGGAGCGCATACCGGGGATCTGACGGATCTCGTCTAAGGTCACGGGATCGCTCTCGCCGTACCAGCGAAACGAACTTTTCATAGTTTGTCTCCTTTCGGATGATTATTGCGCAACGGTCTCGTCGGTGATGGTGTCCATGGCCTCCTGCAGGGACATTCCCTCGGCAATGGCCTTGCTGCGGGCGGCGTTGACCGCCTGGATCTGCTTCATCTTCTCACCGGTGAGGCTGTAGCCCTTCATGGCCCACAGCGTGGCCGCCCAGGCCAGCATGGGGATCACGCAGAACATAACGATGACCGCGATCTTAATACCCAGAGAGTAGGGCGTCGAATCGTTGGGCAGCGCGCTGACGCCGGTGCAGATCAGGAAGATCACCGCCACCAGGGTCTGGGCCAGGGAGGACACCAGCTTGTCCACCAGGCTGAACAGTGTGCCCATGATGCCGGGGATGTACTTGCCGGAGCGGTAGGTCTCATAGTCGGAGCAGTCCGCCACCATGGGGATGGGCATATCCGCTGTGGCGTAGTAAGCGCCGTAGCCAATGCCGAAGCAGATGATGAACAGAACCGTGTAGAAGTTGACGGCTCCACCGCCTTTGTACGGGAAAGCCAGCGTGGTGTTGGGATCGCCGTGGTTATTCAGGAGCAGCAGCGCCAGCACACCCACATAGCAGATCAGCGCCACAGAGACATAGCGAACCAGGCTGGCCTTCTGGCCCTTCTTCTGAGAGGTCCGCATACTCAGCAGGAAGAACGGCACCGCGCAGACATAGCCCAGGACCATCATGGGCAGGTACAGGGAATTGTAGTTGCCCATCACAATGCCATACAGAGCCAGCAGCACCGTGGTGTTGGTGGCGATGGCGAGGGCCAGCTTGCAGCCGCCGCCGGCGACCATCAGCCGCTGCATGGGCTTGTTGTGAACGATGATCTCCACATATTCGGACATCTTCACCTTTTCCTGCTTGCCGCCGCCCAGGCCGTAATACTTGGAGTTGTCCTTCTCGGCAATACCGATAATGGCCAGGATGGTCAGCGCTACGGATACGGCGATACCAATGGGGGTTATGATCTGATAGACCGTGGGGTTGGCGTAGCCGGAGATCTCCACGATCTTGTTGCCCGCCTCATCCAGCATCGGATTGCCGGCGGCATCCAGCTTATACACATCGTACATCGCCTTGATGGTGGGGATCAGGAACTGCATGACGCCCATACCCAGCAGGCTGCCCACGGTGTTGAAGATGGTAAACATGGGCCGCTGGTTGGGGTCGTTGGTCAGAACGGTCTGGCCGGCACGGGTAACGGAGGTCTGGAAGGTGTAGCCAATGACCCAGATGAAATAGATCACCGTGAAGGCCACATAGCGCAGCCACATCAAGCTCTCGGGAATCAGCGGGGTGACAATATACAGAAGAATCACGCTGACTGCCATGACGGCGCTGCCCAAAACCATAAAGGGCCGGAATTTACCAAACTTCGTATCCGTCCGGTCCATCATCGCGCCGATGATGGGGTCGGTTACGGCGTCGCACACCCGCATGATGGTAACCATCAGGGACGCGAAAATGCCTAAGTGAAGAATGTTATCGCCAAATTGTGCCACATAGGAAAGGATCAGGACGAAATAGACGTTGGTGGCGCCGTTATTCAGGGGGAAGAGTACCAACTGATATGGTTTGGCACGGTTTAAGCCCTGCTCCGCGTTATTACTCATATAATCGCTCCTAACTTGATATATTTGTCATTTCCCGGCCTCCCGGCATTCGCCGAGGGGACCCATTTCCAAACTCATACCCAGTTTTTGCCCACGCCCTCGCCCTTCTTCAGGACGTAATCGGGATTGGGGGCGTCCACATGGCGGATGACCGCCTCGTCGTGGCAAGAGCCCGCGATGGCCTCCAGCTTGACCTCCCCCTTCAAGGGCACCTGGAAGGTGAAGACCTTGTCCCCCGCCAGCTCCGCCACCTGCTTGCCGTTGGCCAGGAGCTTGACCCGGCCGCAGTTGGAGTAGACCTTGACCATGGTGGTGTCCTCGCAGCGGTCCACATACCGCTTGGAGCAAATGTGGACAAAGGGCTGCTTGGTCCAGTAGGCCTTGTACAGGTAGAAGCTGTCCTTCCGGATCTTCCGGTCGAAGGTCACCAGGCCCTTGTGGTTCATGCCGGGCTCGCCGCCCTGATCCCGGGCGTCGGCGGCAAAGTCGAACATATTCCACACATGGGTGGCCCACATGAAGGGCCGCTTCTCAAAGCACTTGAGCAGGTACTCGTGGTACACGCACTGGTATTCCTCCGTCTGGTCCTCCCGCTTGGGGTGGCTGGAGTGGAGATTGGTCATGGCCTCGCAGCCGTATTCCGAGTAGCCCAGGCACCGGTTGGGGTACACCGCATGGAAGAAATCGATCCAAAGGTCGTTGAGGAACAGGCCCGGCACATACCAGCCCAGGTACAGGTTCCAGCTCACCAGGTCGGACAGGTGGGCCACCTTGTTGAAGGGGCCGCACATGGCGTAGCAGGCCAGAGTGGTGGGCCGGGTGGGATCCATCTGGTGGATCAGGTCGTTCAGGACCCGGTGATTGTCCAGCATGTCGGCCTTGTCCTTGGTGGAGATGGTGATCTCGTTGGAGATGCCCCAGGTGACGATGCTGGGATGGTTGTAGTTCTGGACGATGAGCTCCTTCATCTGGGAAATGGTGTTCTCCCGGCCGTTTGGCATATGCTCGGAGATGTAGGGGATCTCCGCCCAGACCACCATGCCTTCCTTATCGCACAGGTCGTAGAAATACTGATCGTGCTGATAGTGGGCCAGGCGGATGGTGTTCACGCCCATTTCCTTGATGATGGCCATGTCGGTTTCATGGTGTTCCTTGGTCAAGGCGTTGCCGATGCCCTTCCAGTCCTGGTGGCGGGAAACGCCCCGGAGGGGATAGCTCCGGCCGTTGAGAAAGAAGCCCTCCTTGGGGTCCACCCGGAAGGTGCGGACGCCGAAGGAAGTGGAGATCTCGTCCTTATCTTCCCCCCCGGCGGAGAGGACGGCCTTGCAGGTGTAGAGGTAGGGGTCCTCCACCCCGTCCCACAGGTGGACCTTGGGAATGGTCAGGGTCACGTCTGTTCCCTCCCCCTCGGCGACGGTCTTTCCCTCGCCGTCCAGAAGGGCCACAGAAACCTTGCCTTTTTCGCAGTTGGTCCAGGTCTGCACCCGGACAGAGCCGTCGCTGCCCACGACAGTGGGGGTCACCGCGATGCCGGGCCCGGCAAAATAATCCATGTCAAAATGACATTTGTTTACAACAATAAGATACACGTCCCGGTAGATGCCGCCATAGAAGGTGAAGTCCGCCTTCTGAGGGTACACCCGGTCGTTGACGGAGTTGTCCGCCTCCACATACAGCTCGTTCTCTTCCTTCAGCAGCGCCGTGATGTCTGCCCGGAAGGTGGAGTAGCCGCCGTCGTGAGTCATGACGGTGGTTCCGTTGAGGACCACCTTGGCCGAGGCGTTGACGCCCCGGAACTCCAGATAGACGACTTCCCGCTCCGAATCAAATTCGGGCTTGGGGAAGGTCTTGCTGTAGCAGCAGGTGCCTCTCCAGTAGTCGTTGCCGCCGTCCTGGCCGTCGATATTGTTCCAGGTGTGGGGAATGTCCACATCCTGAACGGTCCCGTCGTGGTAGGTAAATTTCCAGCCTTGGTTGAGTAGGGTTTGCTTGCGCATGGGCGTCTCTCCTTTCACAAAGTGCAAAGATACCTGCCCCGCCGGACAGGTGCGAACCCTGGCGCCCCCGAAGGGGCGCCAGAGTCGGGATCAATAGGGGAGATTATTTCTTCTTGGGCTTCAGGAAGGAATCCACGATCAGCGCCACGCAGGCCACCACGAAGAGGACCACGCTGACGATGACCACATAGAAGACATTCCAGCCTTCGGTGTTGCCCTGGTTGTAGGAGAACAGGCCGGCGATCATCAGCACCCGGGCAGCCAGGGTATTGCCCAGCGCGTAGACGAACAGCAGCACGGCGCCCACGGAGGAGGCCAGGCTCACATAGTCGTTTTTCACCAGGTACGCGACGGCGCAGAGCGCGACGCCAACCACGCCCGCGACGATCAGCAGCGGCAGATCCGTCAAGGCATTGGCGGTACTCATGGTGCTGGAGATAATCATGGCGATCACACCGGCCAGGCCGGCCACGCCAGCCACCAGCGCGATCACGGAGCCCTTCTTCACGGTCTGCTTGTCGTTCCGGACGGCAAAGACATACATCGCGCCGCACAGGACCATCAGGATAGCGGAGACGGCAATGATGGCATAGTAGGTAGCCCGCCACCAGGTCATCACGGAGACGATCTTGGTGGTGCTGTTGTACCGGTTCATCAGATGGCTCTCAGACAGGGCGAAGAGGATCTTGTGGACGGAATCCTTCACCGCCAGCTGCAAGGTCGCGTCGCCGTTCAGAAGGGTCTCGCTGACCTTGTTGCCGTCCACCTGGCCCTGGAACAGGAAGGAGTTCTCCAGGGTGGTGCTGGTGTAGAAGCCGGACTGGCCACGGGTATCGTAGCAGGTGACGCCGGAGGACAGCACCGCGCCGTACAGGTCGGTGTCATCGTAAATGTCCGTAACGGCATAGCCGATGAAGCCCCATTCCTTCTGGAGGATCTCGGTCATCAGGCCCTTACTGGTGGTGCATTCGATGCCGCCGATCTTGGAGAAGGAGGTCATCAGGCCACGCATACCGGCATTGTAGTCGGCGGTGTCGTACTTGGTGGCTTCAAAAGCGTACTGGTAGGCGCGAAGCTCCACCTCACGGGCACGCTGCTCGGTCATGTAGGGGGACACGCCGCCACGCTCGGATTCCTGATCGTTAAAGGCGAAGTGCTTGGGCGCGGCAACCAGGCCGTAGTCCAGAGCGCCGATGGCAAACTCCATCGCGGCAACGCCGGACAGGATGGGATCCTCGGAGTAGTACTCGCCGTTCCGGCCGTTGTAAGCGTGCCGGTGGGTGTTCAGGCCGGGGCCCCACAGGATGGGAATGCCCACGAACAGGGACTCTTCACCGGTGAACTCGCCCAGGCGCCGCATCAGATCGGGATTGAAGGTGGAAGCGGCCATGGGAGCGTTGGCAAACACTTCGGGATGCCAGTTGCCGTTGGGATCGGTAGCGGGAATGTTCCAGGGGGCGCCGGTATCCTTGGAGGCGTTCAAGTTCACCGCCACGCCGTTGCCGGCGTTCTCGGTAACGTAGGTCTCCACGATGCCGATGGACTCCAGAGCCGGGAAGGTGGGGCCGCCGAAGGTGGCCAGATACTGGGCTTCCTTCAGGGTCAGCTGATCCAGCAGCTGGTCCCACTTGGGATCGTCGTAGTCGGTGCCGTACATCTCATAGAAGTTGATGCCGCTGTCCTTGCCCCAGGTGATGCCGGAGACGTCGTCATCAGTCTTGATGGTGTACAGGTGGCCGTTCAGATCGTCGATCAGATCCTGGTTGGTCAGGGTCATGGAATCATAGGTCTTGGGGAAGGTGCCGGCCCAGTCGGTACGGGACAGGTAGGTGACCTCGCCGGGCTGGTAGTAGTTCCAGTCGGAGTAAGGCAGCTGGTTGGAGATCTTGGCGCCGGTCTTGGAGATACCAAAAGCGGTGCGGGAAATGAAGCTCTCGTCGATGGTCTTCTTATAAGCCATGGCGGCGACGCCCTCGCCGGAGAGCTTGTCGGCAGCCACGCCCTGGGCGGCCAGAATGTTGTTCAGAGCCAGGTGGGCGCCGTTGCCGGCGGCGAAGTAGTAGTCGCCGGGATCCATGACGTAGGTGCCGTAGGTGCCGTCGCCGTTGTCATACTCCTCGTCATAGCTGGCGATGTACTGCAGATCCACCACCACGGTGACCACTTCGGACTCGCCGGGCTGGAGGACAGAGGACTTCTCAAAGTTGAGGAGCTGGATGGCGGACTTCTCCAGGCCGCCCTCGGTATAAGGAGCCTGGCCATAGATCTGCACGGAGGTCTTGCCGGCCACATTGCCGGTGTTGGTGACCTTCACGTTGAAGGTGGCGGTGGCGGTGGGCACGCCCTTCTCGTCCACGGTGGCGGAGAATACCGGCTCGCCCTCAAACTCCTGGGTGAAGGTGGTGTAGCTCAGGCCATAGCCAAAGCCGTAGGCCACTTCGTTGTCGTAGTTCCACTCGGTGGTGGAGGCGTAAGCGCCCACGGGAGAAGTGGCGTTGCCCTTGCCCATCACCGCGTCGTAGTACCGGGTCTCATAGTACCGGTAGCCGACGTACATACCTTCGGCCTCGATCACATAGGCGCCGGGGGTGAAGCTCAGCACGCCGCCGGAACGGGTGATGACGTCGGAGGTGTTGGTGTAGTAGTACTTGCCCATGTTCTGCATGGCGGGGGCGGACATGTTGTAAGTAGCGAAAATGTCGAACAGACCGCCGGAGGGGCTGACCTTGCCGGAGAGGATGTCGGCCACGCCCAGCATGCCGTAGGCGCCGGGAGCGCCGATCCACATGATGGCGTCGATGTCGGGATCGTTCTTCAGATCGCCGATCTCTACGGCAGAGGAGCTGCTGATCAGGACGATGACCTTGTCGGAGCACTGCTTAGCGGTCTCAATGATGTCCCGCTCGTTCTTGGTCAGAGCCAGAGGCTCCTCGAAGCCCAGGCCTTCCACCACGCCGCCGGGCAGGTAGTCGGTCTGCTCCGCGCTGGGCCGGGCCAGAACCACGATAGCCGCGTCGCCATACTGAGCGAAGCTGGAGGCATAGTCGCCGTTGACGCCGGCGATATCCGCCAGGGAGGGCTCGCCGGGATCATAGACCTCCGCCGCGCCTTCGTTCTCGGCATGGGGATACTTCTCGCCCAGGGCGTCGTAAATGGACACCATGGTGGGGTTCACGGTGTAGCCCGCGCCCTCAAAGTCGAACTCGTCGCCGGACCAGCCGTCCACCGTGTTCTGGATGGAAACGGTGCCGGTGGCACGGTCCTGGGTGACCGCCCGGGAGATGGTGTGGGCGAAATCGGTCTTATTCTGGCTCAGGGCCTGCTCCAGAGTGATCACAGGGCCCCAAACCTTCACGCCAAAGCTGGAACCCAGCAGGTTGACGTGGGAACGGATGCCGAACAGGGTGACGGCGGAGCCGGAGGCCAGCGGCAGAGCGCCGTTGTTCTTCAGCAGCACAGCGCCCTCCTGGACCTCTTCCCGGTTCAGGTTGATGGCCTTCTGGATGAGGGCATGGGAATTGCCGGTGCCGTCGGAGTTCAGCACCTCGTCAGAGGGCTTAAACTTGTCGTACAGGGGATCGTCGGGATTGTCCACCGACTCGAACTTGGAGCTCTGGGTTCCAATGTAGGTGTCGATGGTGCCCGCGTTGGCTTCCAGGATCATGCCCACGACCATGGCAAACGCCAGGACGAAGGCGAAGAGGCTGGTTAAGCCCTTCCACAGGCCCTTGTTTTTGGTTTTCATGCGCGTTCCTCCTTAAATTCTTCTCTCGCAAAACCCGCAAGGCCGTGACCGGCCCGGCGGACTGTACGATTTGACTAAATTATATCATTTTTATTAAGAAATATCAAAAGACAAATAACATTGTTTTGTTCAAATTTGAAAAATTTATGTGCAAAGGCCGTTTATTGAACACAAAATTTGTAATTCTTGTACAAATAGAAAAAAAGCCTTGTTTTTCCCGGGAAAAACTTTTATAATATACAAAAACACAGGAGGGAACCGGGATATGAAGCAGTATGAAGTCCACAATCAGCGGATGCGGCAGAATATCTGCGAGGCCATGTACCGCATTCTGCTGGAGGTCCCGTTTCCCAAAATCACGGTGCAGAGCATCCTCCAGGAGGCCCACATTCAGCGGGCCACCTTTTACCGCTACTTCCGGGACAAGTTCGAGGTGGCGGAGGCCATCAACCAGCTTCTCGCGGACGCCATGGCCCAGGCCTACATGAGGGTGGTGTACGATGGGGCAAGCCCTTATTCGGAGCTTCCGGCGCTGCTGGAGCCTCAGAACCGCCAGCTGCTGGGCGTCATGATGCGCCTGCGGATGGACAATTTGGATCTTCCCCAAACCCTCCGGGCCACCTTTCAAAGCTGCTACCGCCGCCGGTTTCCCGACTGCGGGGTGTATGAAGCGGACCTGGCCGGCGCCAGCTTTCTGGCTCTTACCTACTGGTTCGTGGAAAAAAATCCCACGCGGGAGGAGATTGCCGCCATTCTGAGTTCCAACGACAAAGCCCGCTGGCTGGCCCGGCTGTACGGCGTCCCGGCGGACCAGCTCCTGGCCTTCCTGGCCGAATACGGCGAAAAAGAGGAGGAGCGGGAAGACGCCTGAAAGCACCGCCCCGCCGCTCTTAAATATCTGTCATAAAAAAGCCCTTCCGCCCCGCTGCCATCAGCGGAGCGGGAGGGCTTCACCGGATCAAAAATCTGAGCCTCCGCCGACGGCGGAGGCTCAAAACTTTACTTTTCAAACAGGAATTTTTCCGGCAGCTTCACGCCGAAGTCCTTTGCCAAATGCCGGAAATCGTCGGGGGTGATGGTCTGGCGCTTGTAGTCCTGCATGGAGCGGACCTTCACCAGGATCTCCGCCGATTTTTCCACGGTGTGCATCAGGCCGAAGGTCAGGTCGAAGTCCTCCCCGGAGCAGAACATCCCATGGTGGGCCCAGATGGCCACGTCGTACTTCTTCATCAGCTCGGAGGTGGCCACGGCGATATCCCGTCCGCCGGGGACCATCCAGGGCACCACGCCGATGCCGTCGGGGAACACCACGGGGCACTCCGTGGCCATTTCCCACAGCTCCCGGGTGAAGGCCTCGTCGGTCAGGGGCAGGACGAAGGTCAGGGCGATGGTGTTGGCCGGGTGGGCGTGGTAGATGACCCGGTGTTTGCCGCCGGTGGCGGTAAACTTCACCTCATGGTTCATCAGATGGGTGGGCAGCTCGCTGGTGGGCCGCCCGCCATTCACCAGGCCCCAGCAGATCCGGTAATTCTCCCCCGCCTGGTCCAGCTCGATGATGCAGAAGGAGTCATCGGGCTTGACGGTGACGTTGCGCATGAACTTTCCGGAGCCGGTGACCAGGAAGTACTCCCCGCCCAGCTTGGGCACGCTGGTGCCGATGGGCTTCCACTGCCCGGGATGAAGCTCCTCCCGGACAGACTCGACCTCCTCGGGCCGAATGCGGTAGCTCAGATTGCCGCCATTGCGCTCATGCCAGCCCTGCTTCCAGCCGTCGTCGGCCATGCGCATAAAGCCCTTTACAAATTCCGCGTCCAATACGTTCATTTTGGTATCCTCCTATCAAAATTATCGGGTGATGACGTCCACAGGGACGTTGAAAATCTTGGCAACCTTTAAAATGGTGTCGATATGGCGGCCCACGGCGGCGGCCATGTGGTGGGTGGGGCCGGCCTCGCTCCACTTATCGCAAAATTCCCGGGCGCCGCAGGTAAAGCGGGTCCGCATATTGGTGTCCCCGAAGGTGAAGATGGGGCCCTCCTCGTTGACGCCCTCGGCAACCACGAATTTGAAATGCCCGTCCCGGTCCTGGGTGATGCCGAGATAGGTCACGGGCCCTGCCGGGGGATAGAACTGGGTCAGGTAGCCGCCGCCGGTCTTCCCGTGGAACACGGGGACGATCTTCATGGTGGGCTTTTTGGCCTGGGAGATGTCCGCGTCCCCGGAGCCGGAGTGGCCGATGATGCAGATATCCTGGTCAAAGTCGATGGAGTACATCTCGGAGAGCTGGCCCGTGCCGGAAATGGTCTTGAGGATGCTCATGGCCATGGCCACCTTGATGTCCCCCTCCACGGCGCAGGCGGTGCCCTGCTTGATGAGCATGGAGAAAGCGGGAATCAGCATGGAGTCCAGCTTGCCCGCCACGCCCTGGGCAAAGCCGTCGTAGTGGGAAGCCACGAAGCCCAGCTTCTCGTCCTGGACCCACTGCTCGAAGGCCACCACATATTTTGCCATGTCCCAGACCTTTTCCACGGTGCCGCCGCCCTCGATGTCGAAGGTGTCCAGAATGTCCTGGGCCTTGGCCTGGATGGCGGCCTCGTCGGTGATGTGGTCGGCAATGGCCCACATCTTCTCCCAGTCGAACTGCTTGGTGTAGAGCCACATCCGGTGGTACAGATTGGTCTCGTCAATATACAGGTCCATCATGCCGGGATAGGGCCGGCCGATCTGGGCCAGGTTGGTGTCCCGGAAGCGGCGGCGCACCTGGGCGGCTTTACACCAGTCCTCGATCTGGGCCTGGGCGTGGTCGTCGCCGCCCTCCACCACGCCGGTGATCACCGCGTGGCGCTTGCCGGCCCGCTCCAGATCCGCCACCATCTCGCCCACGGCC
>CANRQC010000002.1 GCA_947632695.1 uncultured Oscillospiraceae bacterium
CCTATATTTTCCTCGATTCATGGTTTGGTTATACATTTGAATGAAATGGGGGCAGGCCCTGCGGCCTGCCCCGTGCTGTATATCGAAAAACCTCGCTGAGTGAGTGGTTCAAAAGAGCTTATAGCGATGAGTAAAAATCCCTGTTAGAATTATTGAGCGGTCTGCCAACCGGACAATCCTGCCGGGTCGCCAGCTTGCCGATCAGACGGTACAGCGTCGGCTGAAACTCCACGGCGGCTCGGAGCATCTTCACTTCCTCTTCCCGCCATTGCTCCGGAATGGCGTAGACGGTCACGTCGTAGGGAATCCGCCGCCGGGTCTCCACCGCCTGACCGTTGATTCGTGTCAGGGCTTCCAGCGAGGTAGCGTCCATATCGTTCTGCTCGTATTCTGAATTCATGTTCAAAACTTCCTTTCAAATATCGTTCGTGGTGCAGGCGGCTTCCCCTGCACTTTTTTCCGTTGGGACAGGTGAAGGTGATCTCCTTCCGCTCCGCTGTCCACTTGACTTCGTAGCCCTTGCGCTTCATGAGAAGAATAAAATCTTCCTTGTTCGCGCTGCGCTGCATTGCCTGACCGATATCGTACATCAGCCGGAACTTCCAGCTTTCCCCCTTCCGGGCCGCCCGGTATTCCCGGGCAGACATCTTCTTGCCGCCGCCTTCATACTTCGGTAGGACTCGGAGCCCGTGGGCCTGACAGATCTCGTCGCTGACCTGCCGCAAAAATTTCAGCGTGTTGGGATCTTGCCGGAGCTTTCGTCCCGTCTCGAAGCGCACCGAGTTGATGATGAAGTGGGAATGCACATGCCTGGCGTCGCAGTGCGTAGTGACCAGGACCTCCGCGCCGGGCCAGGCCCGGGCGGCAAATTCCAGGGCGATCTTGTGGGCCTGCGCGGGCGTGACGGGTTCCGCGGGAGAGAAGGACTGGACGTACTGATAGAAGTTGATCCCGTCCATCTTTCCGTGGGCGGCCTTCGTCGCTTCAAATTCCAGAATGGAATTGCGCCCATCGCAGTTGACGCCGCTGATGAGATACTGCCGCGACTGCGCGTCCCAGGTCTTGTCCTTGCGCATACAGTAATCCATGACCGCCCGCATGGCGATCAGGTGCTGACGGGTCTCCCGGATATAAGTCACGGTCGCCATGGCGTCCCTCGGTTGAGTCGGTAGAGTTCTTCGTAGATGGCTTTCTGCAAATCGATGACCTCCTGAAAATTGTAGGAATGAAATACGCCGGCGTTGATCTTCATGGTGATCTGATTGAGATTGTTGCCGACGCGTTTCAGCTCCGTAATCAGTGGCCGGGTATCCTCGGCCACATGAATTTCCGTCAGCAGAGAGGCCGCGACGATATAATCCGTCAGGCTCATGCGCGCCTTGACGGCGTTTCGGATGATGGCTTCCTTTTCAGAAGCGGTCAGCCGGACGGTCAAGGTTTGGTTTCGTTTTCGGTTTTCGGACATCTGATTCCTCCGTTTCGTAAGTCATAAGTGGGTCCGGGCTGCCGCCCGGTTTTCCCCTTTGGGGATGGGGGACGCGGCGGGCGGACAGCCAGACGCTCTGCTTGCCCCAGACAAGGTCTGGGAAAACGTACCTCCAGCCGCTTTCAAATTTTCTGGAATTGACTGCGACGGCACGGGTGGGCGGTGCCGTTCATCTTCTGTTCCTCCATCCGACTGGACGGATGCAGATCGTCAATGACCGTGAGGACATCTTTCAGCGCAAACGCGTTGTAGAGAATGCTGTTTGCCGTATCCCGGAACGACAAAGGCAGCTCCGACGCCGTAAACCTTCCGAAGAAGGAGAGCGTCAGAGCTGCCAGTGTGCTTTTTCGGGAGCCGGTCTTGCCGGACAGAAGCATGACGAACTTGGGTTCGCATCCAGCTTCCTTGAGGAAATGATTGAGAGAGCTGAGGAAAGTGAACGCCAGAAGCGGGAGCATGATTTCTTCCGGCGCCGGGGGCTGCCAGAGCAGACTGGCAGCGGTTTGGATATCCAGCATTTCACAGCGCCGCTCTATGCGATAGCCGCGCATTTTACTGGGAAGCTCCACGGTGAAGCGGTCTTCCCCTGGCATGAGGAAATGCCAATCGCCGTCGATCTGCCGCCAGCCGGTGGTGGAAAAGACGGTGACCTTTTCCGCGTTCAGGGCGGTGGTTTGGAGCGCGTTCCAGACGCTGGACTTGGTTTTCAGACCTGGCTCCAGAATGCAGTCCATGCCCCAGTACTTCACGATCCAGCCAAGGCCCTCTACTTCTTCAGCGGGGATCGTGATTTCCGGGAGCGTGCGTCCGCTTTGGTGGACCCCACCAAGGCGAACGAATTTGGCGGACGACACGCCGTCGTCCATCGAGATCTCGCGCAGCACTGCCGGCGCGAGGTTGCACAGCTTCCTTGTGAAAGCGCCCTGCCTGTTGACGCCCGATTCATACAGGCAGTGATCCTTCACAAAATACTGCGGTGCGTACTGTGGGGGTTGAGTCAATATTTCTTCCTCCGTTCGTAAAAGATATACTACCGCCTGCCACTCTTTGCGCCTCCGGGTCCGATAGTCCGGAGGCGATTCCCTCAAAAAGTGCGAGTAGTATCCATTTTACAATTTTGAAAATCTCTATTGATTCTATCGAATGTTTGTACTATAATTTTTTTGCGGGAGGCGAGGAAATGAACATTCAGCGATACAGGATTTACGAGCTCTCCGCCCGGGCGGTCATGAGCTATGCCCGGGAGGAGGACGGCGTTTACCGATATGACTTAAATCCCAAGGCAGTCGCCCAGTGTCTGGTGTCCGCCGCTTCCCATGAGCAGGACAGCAACGCCCTGTTCTTTCAGATCCTCTCCGAACTTCACGGAAAGCGGTATCGGGAGACCGCTACCGACAGCGTCAACGAGGAGCTGGCGGAGATTCTTTTTTACATGAATTTCCAGAGGGTCTTTGATACTATGGGACTGCGTCAGCGGGATCGGATTCGGCAAAAGAAGGCGGAAAGGATGTTTGCCCCGGAGGGGATCACGCTGGATTTTGGAAACGGCTCTCACCGGTATCTGGCCTTTGAGCGCTCCGGCAATATGAGCCGGAGCTCCCGGCTTTCCTTCATTCGGGAGGATTTTTACGCGCCGATCCGCAGGCGGATCATGCTGGACCTGGAGATCCGGCACTGCCAGCTTAGCAAGCTCTACGCCTACAACGGGCTGATGCTCAGCGCCGGCCAGCGGATCGAGGGCATCGGGATTGAAAAGAAGCATCGGGTCATTGTGGTGGACAATCCCAAGCGGACCACCGACCGGGAATTCATGGTCACCGTCCGTGATGACGGAACAAAGGGCAGCACCCGGAAGTTTTTCCGGCAGGAGGTACTTAAAGAGGTGACTGTCACCTGCTTCGACGGGGAGGGCCTGATTTCCAAAGCCTATGCCGAGAAGCTGGACATCGCCTACTGTGGGCGGCATGTCCATTCCTCCTTCCAGATCCGCATGCCCTATGTGAAGGGCATGCTGCACCAGGTGGATTTCAAGGATTTCTTTCACAAATTCAATGTGAAAGTCATTCGGGATGTATGGGGTGAGCTCCACCCGGTGGATTCTGTGGATATCATTCTGACCGTCAGCCAGTTCAAAGCGTTCGGATGGTTCCGAGACTGCAAAAAGAGCTGGAAGGATTATTGGACGGCGTTTCAAAAATACCGCCACGCCTTATATATCACCAATGTCAGCAAGGAGGAAGCCGGCGCCCTGACCGAGCTGAATTACCAGTTTCTGGCCACAGTGTCCATCCAGTCGGAGGAATTTCGGCCGGCGGATTTGCCCGGGGGATGGGATCACAGCCCGGCGGAGGACCAACGGAACTGGCTGACCAAAGCAACGGAGCAGCGGTATTATGATCTCCGGGCGGACGAGGATGCCCAGCGGGCGTTTTTCCTGGAGGCCCTGACCAAGCCCGGTATTTTAAAGCATAGCAAGGAAGCCATCATGGCTGCCGTTCTGCGGAAAAATCCCCTTTTTCTCCATGAGGAGGTCTACCAAGCGCAGCTGGATGCCAAGGCGGAACAGGTCTTGAGGGGCTATGCGGTGGGGCGCCTGCTGGTGCCGGGGGATATCCGCTATCTGTCCGGGGATCTTCTTTCTTTGCTGTATCATATCGGGCGGGAAAACGAGGCGGTTTCCTTTACGGACGTGCCGTTTCGCACTGAGGTGCTGGCGGATTCGTTTAACCAAAACAGCTTCTATGCCCCCGGCGCGGCGTATGCCCATGGGGACCTCTGCACCCTCTTGCGCAACCCGCACATCGCCAGGAATGAGGAGATCCAGTTATCCGTGTACCCGGAGGACAAGCTGCGGGATGATTATTTCGGCCACCTGACGGATGTGGTGATGGTAGACGCCGGAATGCTGGCGGCGGAGCGTCTGGGCGGCGCGGATTATGACGGGGATCTGGTGCGCACCGTTTCGGACCCGATCCTGAACGCCGCTGTCCGCAGGAACTACGCGGATAATTCTTATGATGAGCAGGTCTTACTGACCAATCAAGCCAATCTCCCACTTTTGATGATCCCCTCCATGGCCTCCAAGGAGCAGGACCCGGGCGATTGGCACGCCCGGTACGAAACGGTGAAAAACACATTCGCCGCCCGGATCGGCCAGATCTGCAACGCGGCGCTGGATCGAAGCGTCATGGCCTATAGCGAAAAAACCGCTCCCGCATTGCGGAAGCAGTGCAAAGAGGAAACGGAAGCGCTGGCCATTCTCTCCGGCCTGGAGATCGACGCCGCCAAGACCGGCATCCGCCCGGATCTGTCGGAATATCTGGGGCGCAAAACCCGGCGCACGCCGTTTTTGAAATACAAAACCATGGTGGAGGAAAGTGAAAAGCGGCGGGCGTGGTACGAGGATACCCACCGGCAAAAAATCGACCGGTTCTTTGCGGATACGGACTGGGAGCAGGTCGATTCCCCCGTGGAGCGGCTTCCGCTGCTCGCCCGCCAGCTTCGAGAGGGCACCAAGAAAGCCCCATGCAGAAAGGCAAGGGATTCTCAGCTATTCCTCTTCGCGCGGGAGAAGGACTGGGAATCCAAGCTCAACCCCCGCACCATGGAAAAGGTGAAGGAATTGCTGGCAGATTACGATGCCTGCCTAAAACGTATTCGCTCCTGCCGAGCCCCGGCCAAGGAGTACAAGCGCAAGGCGGATATTGAGCGCTCCCTTTATCGCAGGGGGCTGGAGGAGCTTTACGATACCGACGAGCTCTATGCCCTCTTCCGGACCGCTGACCCGGAGGCGCTTTCCAAGCTCCGAACTGCCATCCGGGAGGAGCGGTGGCACCTGATGAAAGAGGGGGACCGGGAAGCGTTCCTTGTCCGCTGGCTGCCGGGGGAGGAATTTGAAGAATGGTACGACCTGCTGCTGGATTTCCGGCACTACGGATTCCGGGTGCTTGGGGATGTGGTGGGAGACATTGACGACGCCAACAGCGGCGCGGCGCGGAAGCAGCTCCACAGAGCGGGGGATTCGGAACACTTTGCCGCGATGATGCAGGCCTATATCGACCACCCCAGGGCGAAAAATTACCGGGACGCGGTGGCGAGGAAATGCCGGGAGTTGCTCAAAGGCATTGTCCATTTGAACGCGGCGGTGCGGTACATCGTGGCCTTTGGAAAGCGGGAGCTGCTGTGGGACCTGCTGCCGGATTTGATCGAAAGGAATGTACTTGAATTGGAGGGGAAGGATCGTGCTTAACGAAGTACAGGAGTTTCGCGCTTATACGGGCGCTGTTCCGGGCCTGACCGGGAGCCTTGGCAGGTTTACCCTGGAATCCATACGGGATTTCCTGGGCTTTGAGCGGATCTTTACCATCCTGGCGCGGGGCTACCTGTTCCGGGATGACGGGGACCCTTACGAGCGAGTAGACAGTGCGAAAAATGCCCTGCGCGCCTGGTGCAGCGTCCCGGATCCAAAAGACCCGCCGGATCAGTGGAAATTTTCAACCTGTTTTCCCGCACTGCACGAGGCCTTCCCGGAGCTGGTGGATGAAAATGGCAACGGCTGGTATATCCGGCACATCCGCGGCATCGCCTCCTATGCCCAGGCGCATCCCGAAAAGGTGAAGGCCAACGTCAAAAGATATCTGACGGACAGAATTGACGATTATGAAACCGCGTGGCGGAATAAGGTGCGGCAGTATCAGATCCCTATCTTCCTGGAATCCACAGACGCGATCTGGCAAATTCGGTTCGATGATGTCATTGCCAACGCCCTGACATTGGGCCCGCTTCGGGATATGGAAGCGGAGATCACGCCGGAGCAGAAGGACAAGCTCCTGCCCTTTGTGAAAGGGAAGGTCAGGCTGGAGCATCTGGTCACGCTGGTGGCCTATTACAAGGCCAATAAGCCGGAGGATTCCGATTGGGTGGTGCTGCCGGCGTCCGGCTTTAGTAACTACTTTGGCTCCACGGTTTTCAGTAAACAGGTCCTAAAAGAGCTCACGGACACGGTGATCCTGCGCTCCAGCACCTCCTACGGCTCCGGCCGCTTCCGAGTAAAGGAGGAGTATCTGTAAACAAAAAATGCCCTGTCTTCCAAAAAAGCCGGAAGACAGGGCAAAAAACGATATGCGATCGTTTTTCGTGGGCGTAGGTTTTTCTCCTTGTATAAGAGATTATTCGCTCCAATTCGAACATTTAGTCATTTCAGCGAATATTCGCTATAAATTCGCTATTCACGGTTGACATAGTGAATTTTGTGAGTATAATATAGTTATGATTATTGTAGGGGGCGCTTCGATGAATTTTGAAACCGAGAATATTGAATTCAAGTCTCAGTTTACGGAGGAAATCTATAAAGAAGTGATCGCTTTTGTCAATACTGACGGAGGCGTTGTATATGTTGGAATAGATAATGATGGAAATGCTGTCGGATTGACCGATATTGATAAAGAATATACGCGTATTACGAACGGCATTCGCGATGCGATCATGCCGGATGTGACCATGTTCGTGCGCTTCACGGTACAAGAAAACAAAGTGGTACGTATTATTGTAAGTGAAGGCACGAATAAGCCCTACTATCTCAAGAGGAAAGGTTTGAAACCCAGCGGCGTTTATGTACGTCAAGGTACGTCCAGTGTTCCCGCTTCCCCCGAGCAGATCCGTCGGATGATCAAGGAGAGCGACGGCGATACTTTTGAAGAGAACCGTTCGCTTGAGCAAGAGTTGACCTTTGAAGCGGCGCAAAGAGCATTCAATCTTTATGGTGTGGAATTCAACGCGGGGAAATATCGGCTTCTTGGCATTACACAAAAGAAAGACAGCATTTATACCAACCTTGCCTTGCTCCTCTCTGACCAATGCGCGCACACAACGAAAATTGCTGTGTTCAGCGACGACGCCTGTACGGTATTCCGGGATAGCAAGGAGTTCGCGGGTTCGATATTGAAGCAGTTTGAAGACGCCGTAAACTATCTGGCACTTTGTAACAAGACGAGTTCTGTAATCAAAGGTGTGGTACGGACTGATAAGCGGGATTACCCCGAAGAAGCGATCCGCGAAGCGTTATTGAACGCGATTGTCCACCGAGATTACAGTTTCAGTGGCAGTATCATCATTAATGTCACGGACCATAAAATGGAGTTCATTTCTCTCGGTGGGCTTCTTCCCGGCCTTTCTCCAGACGATATTCGTTCCGGGATTTCTCAGCCGAGAAATAAGAACCTCGCTGAAGTGTTCCACCGTCTGCGTCTAATTGAAAGTTACGGCACTGGCATTCGCAGAATATTCAATCTGTATGCCGATTGCTCGGAACAGCCGCAAATCGAAGTGACCTCCAATACGTTCAAAATTGTTTTACCGAATATGAATGCTGTTCCCGCGGCAGAACCGGAAAATATCCCGGCAGTTACTCCGCAAATGAAAAAAGTGCTTGATTACATCAAAGCAAACGGACAAATCAGTGAAAAAGAGATCAGTGACCTGCTCGGATTGAAAAAGACACGCACATTTACCGTCGCAAAGCAAATGCGAGATCTTGGGCTGATTAAAGTAATCGGCAGAGGCGAAAGCAAAAAATATTTGCTGAAATGAACAGACGGGATTTGGTTTCGTCCTGGATTCGGACGGGAAAGGAAGGAGCCTGTATCGATGAAACATAAAATGAAACTGCAATCGCAACCGTTCAATATGATTCGCTCCGGCCAGAAGACTTTTGAGCTGCGTCTTTATGATGAAAAGCGGCAGTTGGTTCAAGTGGGGGACGAAATTGAATTCAGCTGCCTCGATGGGAACGAAACACCCATCATTGTACGAGTAATCGCGCTTCATCGCTTCAAGAATTTTGGGGAACTCTATGCCACGCTCCCGCTCTTGAAGTGCGGCTATACGAAGGAAACCATTGGCGCTGCCAGTCCAGAAGATATGAATTCGTATTATAGCCCCGAAGAGCAGGCGCGATATGGGGTGGTTGGTATTGAGATTAAACGAAAGCAGCCTAATAATCCCATGATACGCGCAAGCAGATTCTTGAGTTTTGTGCTTCGCCACAAGCCGGAAGCAGCCGGCATCACCCTTGATGAACACGGATGGGCAGACGTGGAAGCGCTTCTTCGTGGAGTTAACAAACGGCGTCCGTTAACCATGGAGCAATTGGAAGAAATCGTCCGTACCGACGATAAACAGCGGTATTCTTTCAATGATGATAAGACCAAGATTCGGGCGAACCAAGGGCACTCTATTCCGGTTGATGTTGAGCTGGAAGAACGCGAACCGCCGGAATTTCTGTATCACGGAACAGGCCAAAAGTATTTTGACAGCATCATGGAAAAGGGATTGATTTCCAAATCCAGGCTGTATGTCCATTTGTCAAAAGACCTTGAAACCGCGAAATCGGTTGGGATTCGGCATGGCACACCAGTCATCTTTACAGTAATGAGCAGCCAAATGTTTAAGGATGGCTATTTGTTCTACTGCTCAAAGAATGGGGTGTGGCTGACGAAGCATGTTCCGCTGAAATATCTGAAGGTTCTTTAGGCGTTATAAAAAGCATCCTGGAGGACCCAGAAATGAAAAATCGCCCGGAACCAGCTTCCATAAAGAGGCCGGTCCCGGGCTGTTTGCTGGTGTGTCAGAGATAGCTGGGCATAAAGAACAAGTTGTCAGAGAAGAATGGCTTTTCTCAGATTGCGTTCTGAGTAGTCCTTCAGCAAATCAAGAAATTCCAGCACATAGGTGACAAGGATACTGTTTCGCATATCCTTTGATACATGTTGGTTTGTCAATGATATGTCACAAAGTAGGGAAATTGGAAGGCACCTATTTGGGAGCCTGCCAGTGGTGGGGACGCATAGGAAAATGGTTGTAGGCCCTTGGCGGATGGATGGATCCCGTGTCATTCCCGTCTCACATAGCGGTAGCCCATGGCGGTCTCTACTTCCATATCATCATTCCCGGTCACCGTATTTGTACTCCAACCGGACCAATTTCCCCAGCGGTAGAAATAATAGACTGTTGTATCCATCAGATCCCGGTAGTGGTACAACTTCTGCTTTTGAACCTGCCGCGTGCTGGTTTCGGATACCGCAGAATCACTCCAATCAGACCAGTTTCCCCAACGCTCAAAATAATACGTCCAGATTTTTGACCGGTCCTGATAGTGGTATACCTTCTGGGTCTCCACCTCCAGGGTGCTGGATGCGGTTTTAGGCGTATCGGACCAGTCGGTCCAGCTGGAGTAGGTAGGAGTGCTTGTGGTGGAGCGGGTACGGCAACGGTACTGAGTGGTTGGGCCTCCGTTGTCCAACCACTGAAACACCAATTCCCCGTTGATGTATGTGTAATAATGCCCGGTACCGTACCAGTCCCTCAGGCCGGCATTGCTCCAGGAAATGGGGCTCCAGATTTCATGCCAGGCGCCAGTTTCAGCGTTCGTAGGCCGACCACAGCCGCCGTCCCAGGTCCAGCAGGTTCCATAGCCGTGCTGGTGGGCACCGCAGTATGGACATTGGAAATAATAATAACCCCATACTGTCCGGGTTTCCACATCCGTCAGATCATCTTCCCCAATATACGCAAATTGCCAATTCCCCCAATCGCTCCAATTCGTATAGCCACTTACATAGGTGATGGTGCGGGAACGGTATTGAGTCTTCGACTCCACCCTCCTGCTTTCGCTGTCGGTAGCCGGGTCGGTGGACCAACTACTCCAGGCTCCATACTCACCCCACTCCCATGAGGAATCGTACTGAGACCATCCGGACAGCGAACTGCTGGAGGAAGTGGTGGTCTCCCTGTCTCGGTAGCGATACTGGTCTTTGGTTTCTACCTGCCGGGTGGAGGATTGAGACGCCTCCGAGGTCGACCATTCGCTCCATGCGCCATAGGCCTGGTCCCCGGCACCTTCCCCACATTTGATCCATCCATCCAGGGAGCTATTTTCTGACACCGTTTCCTCTTTTTGCCTGCTGCGGTAAATGGGGGCCATTTCAATATAATAGTCCTCTTGGGTCACGTCCTCCGGCAGCCCGGCGCTCCATTCGGACCAGTTTGCCTTCGCGCTGTTCTGCTTTACTTGCAGCATAAAGGGGGACAGGCTGTTCACCGTGACGGTAACTTTGCCATTTTCCACCGTTTTTACCATTTCCTCCATACCATCCGCAGTCTTATGGCAGACGACCACCTCGCAGCCATCATACAGCGTCCCAACGGAGAAGGGTATCTCCATTTCCGGCTGCTGGGTTTCTGTGGTAACGTCATAAAAGCCAATACACACATAGCCGTCTTTCCGCAAAGCTTGGTAGCTGGGGTCCTCGGACGTTAGAGTTTCAAAATGGAACACCGGTACCATCGGGCCAGTGTTCTGCCCCGGCAGGGTCTCCTGAAAAGGACTGGATGCGCTGCCTTCCGACTGCATTACAGGATTGGGATCCTTTCTCTGGCCCCAGCCCAGCAGCAGGGATGCGCTTAACAGAACAATCGCCAGGAGCGCCGCGATCCCAATCGCAAGAAATGGTTTAAGATTTGGTTTAGGATCTGGTTTAGGTTTTGGTTTAGGATTTGGCCTGTTCAATTCCTTCAGCATTTCTTCCGCAGAGGAGAATCGCTCCGAAGGATTGTAAGCGCACGCTTTCATGACAATACGCTGTAGCCTTTTGGAGCCATGCGCCGGCGGCGGCAGGGGTTCTCCGGAAAAGCGACGCTGCCTGGCCGCCTCCTCCTGCCCGGCTTTAGGCTTAGCGGGAGGTAAGGGAAGAAAGGGCATCCTTCTCTCGTTCAGTAGCCAATACAAAACCAGGCCCAGGGAATAGATGTCGGCACCGCTGCCATAGGGCTGGTTGTTATAAACCTCCGGAGCCATAAATTTGTAGGTGCCGATTTTGGTGCCTCCCATGGTCTTCTCCACGGTTTTGGCAATTCCAAAATCCCCCAGCTTATAGTCTCCGTTGGGGGACACAAAGATATTCTGCGGCTTAATGTCCCGATGTACAATGTTGTACTTCTTACACAAAACCAGCGCCGCGCAAATATCCTTGGCCACTTGGATCACTGTTTTCTCCGACGCATCTACGGGAACCGTCTTTGTCATTGGAGAAAGTAGTTCCATTCGGATGAAAATATCCCAGCCGATCCCATCATCGTGCTGAATGCAATAAATATCCTTGCAGTTCACAATGTTTGCGCTGCCGTCCATTTTGCGCATCAGAGAATACTCTGCTACAATGCTCTGCAAATGATCCTGGAACAACGTAGCAGTGATGCTTTCATCGTCATAGCCTTCACTGTACATTTCCGCCACTTCGCTGAGATTTTGCGGAATAGAGATCACCTTCATGGCATCGGCCTCTATGTCGCCGTCTGCCAGTTTCCGCTGGATTTCATACACCGTGCCGAAACTCCCTTGGCCGATAATCCGGACGGCTTGCCAGCCCGGCCAAGGCACATTTGGTAACTCTGTCATTCGGAACCTCCCTTATTGAACTTCACACATAATGATAGTTATATTATCTCGACCACCGCGCTCCAGCGCCGCGTCAAGCAGCGCTGCCACGGTATCACCAGGGCTTTTGCGCTGGTTCATAATGCCGGAAATTTCAACGTTAGACAGCATATCCGTTAATCCATCGCTGCAAAGCAGATACCGGTCCCCTGCCTCCATTTTCCCCTTGGCAATATACGGCTCGATCTCCACATCCTCAGGGTCGAGGCCCAGATATTGTGTCAGTGGGGGCTTTTTATGATCCACCAAAGGCAGCTTTTCCACATGATCCACAGACATCTGTAAAAATTCCCCGTTCCGGAGCCGGTAGGTGCGGCTGTCCCCTACGTTGCAGGTATACACATAGCCAGAGGAGAAATATAATGCGGCCATTGTGGTCCCGCATTTGTCGGTGTGCAGTTCCTTTTGCGCCGCCACCACGGCGTTGTTTAATTGCGATGTTAGGCGGAGCAAGTACTTTTTTACTGGTATAAAATAATCGGAGACGGCTCTAGAAACGGATAGCATTTCTTTTGCAGCGGTATAGGCGGCAATCTCCCCGTATTTTTCGCCGCCCATTCCATCAAAAATCGCAAAGCACAAGCCGTTTTCTACATAGTCCGAAAACAAGACCGGGTTGTGGAGGCCTCTATTTTCCGGCTCTAGGCACTTCTTATCAAAGTAAAAATTGTCTTGATTCTTATTCCGGATATTCCCGATATTGCAGCAGCAAGCCGCATCCATGAAAAATCGCATATTATCCCTCCCGGTGTGATTGGATGGCTAGCTGCAGGAATTTCCCTCAGCTAGACCATCCAATGGTTTTTGTCTTACCGCTTCACTCTTCCGAAGCGACAGAGAACACCTTTGGCGGATGCCTGGCAGTGTGTTCGGTCAATTTCTCCATGTGGGCTTTTTATCCAAAACAACGCTTACATCATGATCAAGTGATCCCCACTACAAATCCAACATTGTTCCAACGTAGCGCCACGCTGAAGCATATCGTACATTTCCCCCAACTTGGAAGCAAGATCAAGTGAAAAGCAGCGTCCGAATCTTTGCTTTCATCACGCTGCCCCCAATTTTAAATTCCGTTTCACTATCCATGCAGATTCCTCCAGAGCTTCCCAAGTGATTCCATTCGTGGGGCGATACCTTCCAGAAAGCAAATTCTTTTTGTTACTTGTTTATTTTAGCACAATTACCTATAAACCGTCAATAGATTTGCTCATATTCCCGACTGAAAATGCAATTTGTCCGTATTCCGCCATTGATATAGGCCATGCAAAGGTATGCACGTCGTAAACTTCTATTATTCCCTTTGTGGAATCATAGATGAGAAATTCTCGTTCTGTGATTTGTGCGAGACCGCAGTCAATAAGGTCTTTACCGATGGCGGCATATTTGGGATCGTCTTCATCATTCGCCAAGACAACCCCTTCCGTATTCATAACGTAGGCTCTGCCGATTTTTCCGTAATTGCTGACGTCTCGAGCCAGGGTGAAATGATCCAGATTTTTATCTACGGTTTTGAATCCCGATAATTCGCTCCATTAAGCCCCGAAAAGCCTTGCGCCGCAAGGCTTTTCGGGGACAATATCTTTTTTGTCTTTTGATGCCTAAACGCAAAAAAAGAAATTCTTGGCGGTCAGACATATGGATATTCCCCCACACAGCAAGTGCGGTCCCGCAAAAAGTTAGTAACGCCCTTGTGCTAATTGTCATTAATTGCCAGCAGAGATAGACCGTTGATATTCCTGCGCAGTCTCACAATGAGCACTACAACGACCACAACCACTATCCTAACAGGGAGACGCATCTCAGCAGCATGCGCCTCCGGCGCAGGGGTTTCTTCCGGTGCGAACGGCTCTGGCGAAAGGCCTGGAATCGGAGTTGACTCCTGTAATGGCCCTGACTTCTCCGTACCTGTCGTGACCATAGCCAGCGGCATTGTGCGCTGTGTCATATACCTTCCACCCGTATCATCGGTTACCCGGACAGTTTTCACACTGCCGTTGGCAGATGATGCCAGGGAGCTCTACCTTCATGCACAGCGAGTCATTCCGCTCCATGATCACAGCAGAGACAATGCTCATGGAGTTCTAGGCCTCCTCCGGCATGAAGGTCTGCCCATTAGTAATCTGGGAGAAGGGAAACAAATCCTGAAGCATCTGGGCACCGCTCTCCGAGGCAACGATAAACCCATCAGTCATTTGAGCCCGCTGGCCCCATGAGGAAGATAATCCCTATTTCGCAAATGTGCTTCATTGCTATGGCCGTTCTTTTCTTCGGCGCGCCTGTGAACAATTAACCGGTGGCCTTTATGTACCTTCGCCGTCCTACCTGGGGAGCCAGCGTGCGGCTGCGTAGGCGTTTTCCTGCGCCGTCTGGTAGAGGGTTGCGCAGTAATCCAGCAGCTTACTGTAATTTTCCAGCGAGTCCCGGAACTTGACAGCAGTAGAGTCCTTCGAATCCACATCATCCCACTTGTCCTGAAATGCCTGCGAGTCAAACCCGGTCCAGCCGGAGTTCAGCATATCCTTTACCTCCGCATTCGCCGACCTCATCTGTGCGTCCTGTTGGCTGCAGTAGTTCCTGACAGCCGATGCTACATCCCGAAGGGTTTGATGATTGACCTCGATTATTGCCATTTTATTCCCTCACTTAAACTGATCCGCCAGCTTTGTGTTTGTCTCCTCCGCGCCGAGATAGCCCGGGTTCACCTGCTGTTCCAGTATGCGGATATAGTTTTGCAGCACTGTGGACCGGGTCGCATTACGCTGAAATATCTGATTCTTCAAGTCAACGGCCGCTGTCGCTGCCTGTCCTGTCCAGTCGCTCTCCAGCCGTTTAGCAGCCTTCTCCATCGTGCTGAATGCCCGGTTGATATCTCCGTCTACCGTCTTCAATTTGCTTACGGATGTAGCGACCCGTTCCGTATTGATCGTCTGCTTTGCCATCGGATTCCCTCCAGTCAGTTCCCCATGACCCAATCAGCCAGCCTGTTGGAGTCTACGTTGTTCAGCCTGGTCAGTACACCGAGATACTTGTTTTTGATCATTTCGACGCTGTCTCCGCACAGGTCTTGGCCGATCCCCACAAACTCGTGCCGAATACCCCACTCAATATCTTCCAGCTCATTGATAATAGATCTCAGCTCCGATCTGCAGCTGTTGAGCGATTGCATCGTATTCAACCTCCCATTCGTTGTACGGCCTGATTCTCGGCGGATTCAAAGCCGTCGGCCGCATCGTTCAAATAGCTCTTTACCCGGTTGAGCGTAAAGCTCTCACAGGTGATCAGGTTTGCCATCAGAATGTCCCACAGGTCTAAGAACCCCACCTGCCAGTACAGGCTGCGAAGATCGCTGTCCAGATTTGACAGCCGCTGGTTTACCCTCCCAATTCGCATGGCGTATTCCCTCAGCTTTGTGGGGTCCACCTTGATATAAGGGTTCTCCCTGGCGTACTTCACTCCTGCATTCAGATTGTACCGCAGCCATTCTTTCATCATTCCGATGGCCTCCTTGAACGCCTGATAGGTGTTCAGCAGGAAGTTCCTGATCCCTTCGAATTCCACTTCAACGGACTCCACAAAGTGGATGAACTTGTCCGCAATAACCGACAGGATCTCAAATCCCATCGAGGCAGCCAGAACGAAGGGGGACGCGAAGGCAAAGACCACGGCAAGCTCGGGGTGGTTTCCCAGCACGTCATCCAAGATATCCAGCACTGAATCAGGGTCGTGGACGATGGTGTGGATGAAATCCCTGACGCTCACCAATGTGGAACCGTCATCATTTACGATATCGGCATTTGTCAACACCGCATCTACCAGAATGGAAATCAGTTTTTCCTTATTCTCGGGGCTCAAATCATTAAACTCGTCCACAATATTGTCCACGAGCCAAATAATACTTGGGTCCACCCCCAGCTCCACCAGAGCGGAGTTCAGCGCCTCCGGCTCATTTTCCAGCACATCGATCAGGATCGGGGTCAGGCACTCCTTTAGAAGCTCCAACTCCTCCTGCGTCAGGTTGGCGAGGATATCCTCACGGGTTGCGCTTTCAATCAACTTCATCATGATCCTGGATATTTGCTCCTGCTTCTCCGGAGGGAAGTCAGTGATGTACTTCGCCAGGATCTTGGCCAGCTTCCGGAACTCGCTGTCATCGGTCATGATCGTGTTCAGGTGCCCGTTTTCATCCAACATCCCGTCCGCTGTGTGAAACTTAATGATGGAGCCTGCATCCTGGGGCGTCTGCACGTAAAATGTATGACCGTCGGGCACGATGTACTCCTGCCCCAGGATGCTGACAAAGTCGGAGACGCCGTTGTAGGCGTAAATTTTTTCCAGCATCTTTTCGTAGTTGCCCTCGCCGTACAGCTCACGGATGTGTTCCAGGAGCTTGTCGGAGAAGCCGGGGCCGTCCAGCTCCACACAGGCCTCGATCAGGCTGCAGTATCGAGAGGCCAGCGTCACGTACTGGGCGTTGTTTCCGCCCTGGGAGTGGCCCATCACGTAGAGGGAACCCCTGTCCTGCCCCACGTAGTACTTTTCCACCATGTCGTTGAAAAATTTCAGCGACCAGTCCTGTACGGGCGAGCTGAGCTTGCCATTCTGCTCACCGTAGGCCACTGCGTTGTATTCCCAGTTCCCATCGCCGGTGCCCTTAAAATGGATGAATACGTTCCCGTTCTCGTCCTTGAACGCAATAGCCTGGCAGCAGGAGTCGCCATAGGCCTCGCGGTCGAAGCGCCCGATTTCAAGGACCTCATACTTCTTGCCCCCCAGCGAAAATGAGTCGCCGTTGAACAGGTCGTTCAGGCCATTCTTATAGATGTAGGTCTCCATCTGAGCGGCGATTTCGGCCTGGTCCCGGTAAGGTGTGTCCTGATTCTCTCTTGGAGTTCCCATGCGTTACTCCTTTCCCAGCCATTCCACTTGGAGCTGGTCATCCAGGTTGGTGACCTTTGCGCACTGGACAAACTCCCGAAGCGAAATCCGATCGTTTAGCTCGTCCAGACTGAGGATGCCGTACTCCCCGGCGTTCATAACCAGCACCGTCAGGCGGAAGTGGAAGCCGTACTTTGCCAGCGCTGCCGTCAGCCGTTCCACTTGGTCTTTTGATTGGAACTGATCCTCGCTGACCTCCACGAATATGGCCAGTGGGACCCTGGAATCGGCCAGGTATTCCTCCAGCGTTGCGTCCGCTGGGAGGTCCTCCGACAGCCCCCGCGGGTTCACCTCGTAGAAGACCCTCCCTTCCCCAAACTCTTGATCGACGTAACTCTGAAATAGATCCAACGTCTCCTGCGCATACTTCACTGCAATATAGTTATCCCGGAAGACTTCGCCTTCTTCCCGGTAGTTTTCGATTTCCACAAGCACCCTGCCGGTCAGGCTCTCGCAGGTCACCATAAGTTGGTGGGTCCCGCTGTAGCTTTCCCCCCACGGCGCGGCATACGTAAACGGCTCCCCGTATTTCTTTTCCATGTATTCCAGCGCCGCGTCAGTGACACTCTTATTCTTGTACTTCATACAGCCACACACCCCAAACAGAATAAAGATAGAAAGGGAAACGCATAACACTTTTTTCAGCATATCGCTCCAACCTCCATCGGGCGCACCCAGTTACTGGGTGCGCCCGACCTTGAAGTTCATTTGAACGCGTCGGCCAGCTGGGTGTTGACCTGCTCGGCCTCTGCGTACTGTTCTGCCACGTTTCTGCGCAGGAATTTGACATATTGATCCAGAATGTCATAGTACTGCTGGAAGAACTTGTTTGCGAAGGACTCATAGGAAGCGCGGGTCTCCTCGGCAGCCTGACCGGTCCAATAAGACGAGAGGCTGTTGACCGTGGACTTGCTGTCGTTGAGCAGCTGCTGAAGCTCTCGATTGTCGTTTTCAAGTTGTGACGCAATACTCAATACTTGTTCGCTATCAACAATAATCTGCGAAGTAGCCATTCTTCTTCCTCCTTTAGTTGGCCAACTGTTTCACACCGGTGATGTTGTTGTCGCGGATGGCTTCGTAGTTCAGGGCCTGACGCTCGAGAGCCTGGGCTGCCTGCTCAAGGTGGTCCGCCATTGCCTTCAGATCATTGCAAAAGCCGTTGATCTGTTCCACATACGCCAGGTTGTCCGCCGCTTTCCATGCTTCGCCCATGGTACTCGCTGCGTTGATCAGGCGATTGTAAACCGTGGTATAATCGCCCGACAGCTTGGAAAAGGTTTGGGACGCTTTGTGGAGTTCAGGGGGGTCTACTACAAGTTTCATAACTGCATCTCCTTTTCGGTTGCGGCGCCATTCACTGTGCCGTTCCCATAATTTATTTATATAACGCCGGAGCATTATATTCAGATAAGTATCAGCTGGGACGCGTTACGGATTCCCGCATCGTATACCGTGCTGTTTAGGTCAAATGGCATCCCGTTGTCCGCATTTAGTAGCATGGCGTCCCGGGTGCTCTTGTAGCTGCCGCCGGACAGCGATTCCGCCAGTCGCTCCAGCAGTATTATCACCTCGGAAATCCGTTTCTCCGCTGGCAGATACACATCGCAGTGTCGTCCGGAGGCTGGAAGAAAAACATCCACTAGGTATTTCTTCATTGCATTCACGCTCCTGTCACTGCAATAGCTTGACCAACGTTGCTGCGGCGTTTTCAACTGCGAACCCGAAATCAGATTTCAGCTCGCTCCCGTAGTCTCGCGGCTTCCGATTGACATTGATTCGGTACTGGGAACCGAACCCGTTTCCCACCCAGATACCGCGGCTACCGCTGATATGGGTTTTATACCAGGCCTCCAGCGTAAACGGCGCCAGCGCATTCAGACTCTCCGCCACAACGAAATAAACCCGATAAGCCGGTTCACATTTCTCCATGGCCAGCTGAAGTCGGTTCAAAGGCGTGTCGTCGTCGGCAGTCTTTTCCTCATCAGCCTCCGGCCGATACCTTCCCAGGACGGCTTTCAACAGCGATATCGACTGGATCACCACGAATACAGGTTCAAACTCTGGGCGCTGTCTACCTTGATCCAAAGAGTCCTTGTACAGGTTGTTTCGCTTCAGTACGATGTCGAAAATCTCACGGACGGCATATGCGCACTGAACGGTATCACCGCATACTCTCAGCATATTTCCGTCCCCATTGACTGTTGATTTTCCAGTCGGGTCCAGTAGAATGGTTCGCACCCCGCATCGGCCAGCGACCAGTACGCTCAATGCATCGGTGAAGCCCTGCCACTCCTGATTCATCGCTAGGACAAGGCTGACAGGCGTCTGCGTGAAGTCAAACCGGGCAATCTCCAGCGTTTCCTTCTCCACACCGATGGGAAGGGTGTTCAGACCACCCCGCTCCACAGCCGGCGCCAGGAAGTGCTCTGTCACCTTCTCCGGTAACACCGGAACCCGCGCCGCCGCACAGTCCGTGTACCGCTTTGCCGCAGCCCTGGCGCATTGCCGGATGAACCGGTAAGGTGTCTCCTCCCTGGTCACCCCTGCAGTCTGAAACTCGAAGAGGCTGTCCTTGTCCAGTCGGAGCAGACCCCTGCCCTTTAATTTCTCGGGAAATAGTCCTTCTGTTTTCCCCACTACGGTGGAATAGTCATCCGGATTATTTAGCTGAAGGCAGTACAGGCTGTTAAAGTTCTGGCGGAGACTGAACTTTACGCTGTTCACTCCCGCGCTTGTCAGGATAAAGTAGATTCCATACTTGACGCCCTCGCGAGTCAGGTAATTCAAATCTGCTGACTTGTCCTCGAACAGTTCCGTGAACGCCGCATAGTTATTGATCACTACGACCACGCCCGGCTCCGGATTGCTTGCTTCGGCGTTGTACTGGGCCAAATCGCCGCCAAACCGCGCCAGCATTTTTTTGCGGCTTTCCAGCTTGCCCAGCATCAGCTTGAAGAGGTTATTCACCTTTTCCGTCTCGTAGGACAGGATTACATCGCCCACGTGAGGAGCCTCAGAGAAAGCGCTGAGCATCTCCGCGCCGAAGTCCAGTAGATATAGGTTGACCTCCCTAGGGCTGTGTTCCGTGATCAGGGAGTAACACACCGCCTCAATAAACATTTCCTTACCGTTCCCGGCAGATCCATAGACGATCACATTCCCGCCGCTGGTGATGGGTATGCGCAACAAGCCTTGCCTCTGGTGCGCCGGATCGTCGTACTCTCCGGCGATGGGCTCCAGCACAAAGGGGTCTCGTTTCAGCCCGGCATTCGAATATTTTGCGGCAAGTTCATCCACATAGATGTGGGCAGGAATGGGGTCTAGCCACATCTTCCAATGGGCAACGCCCTCGTCTTTGCTGACCTTGCGGATATACTCGGTGAGCACGTCCAGCTGCTTCGGCGGGTCCTTGACCGCGGCGAATCGGTCGATGTTGGTCTCGGCAATGACTTGGCCATTGGTGTCGATTACAGATACAGCATCGTCCCGGTTCTTGATGACCCGGGGGGACGGGTAGTACGGCGCGCCCGCCCAGGCAGACTGGCCAATTTCGAACAGCTCATTGTTACCCACTTGTAGATAGAACCGTCCCGTGTTTACCAGGTCTGCTGCTTCCGGCCGCCCCAGCATCTCTAGGCTGTCTCCGTTGTCCTGCACCTTCAAGCATACGCGGAACCTGCTGTTGCTGCGAATCTGATCGTCCACCACACCGCCGGGCTTCTGGGTGGCAAGGATTAGATGAACTCCCAAACTTCGCCCCACACGGGCTGTGCTAGTCAGTTCGGTCATGAAATCGGGTTGCTCTTTTTTCAACTCTGCGAATTCATCCGAAATGATAAACAAGTGGGGTAACGGTATCTTTGCCTTTCCCTCCCGGAATAACTTTTGGTATTTGTAGATGTCGATATTGCTGACATTATACTGCTGCGTCACGTCACGGAAGATACGTTCCCTCCGGTGCAACTCACTGCGCAGGGATGCAAGCGAACGTCTGATCCCATTTCCATCTAGGTTTGTGATGACACCAGCGGTGTGAGGAATGTGTTCAAAGGACTTCGCCATTCCGCCACCCTTGTAGTCAATCAGAATGAACGCCACCTCGTAAGGATGGTAGTTTACTGCCATGGAGAGGATATAGGAGATGATAAACTCACTCTTGCCAGACCCGGTCATGCCTGCCACCAGACCATGTGGGCCGTGGGCCTTCTCGTGAAGGTCTAGCTTGAAAGGCCCCCCATACCGGTCAATGCCAATGACAGCAGCCAGAGACTTCGTGGGGTCGTTGGCCGACCAGAGATTCACGATGTTCAGATGTTCCACCATGCCGATATCCAGCATCTCAAAAAAGGTGTACATGGGAGGCAACGCATAATTCAAGCCACCGATGTTGATCTCGGTGTTGGCCAAAATGCGGGTCACTTTCCGAATGTCCAGAGGCTGGGGCGGGTCCAACTGAAAGATGACCGGCTCATTGCTCGTCTCATCAATCAACGTTAGGCTGCCAGTGGCATCGCTCCGTACCTCCACAACAGCGGAGCACTCCTTAGGCAGGTCCTGCAGGCGGTCAAACAGAGACAGCACCGAGAAGTTTAGATTGTCTTTGTACTCCAGAATGCGGCCCACACATTCCGCCTGAGATGTCAGCCGCTTATCTAGGCAGATCACAACAAAATAGGGTTTTTCCTCTTGCGCCTTCTGAGTACCCAGGCCCTTTCGGTACTCGATGATCTGGTCCAGGGCAGCAGACAGGCGTTTCACCTCATCGGGATTTGTGGCAATGTAGCGTGCTGTCCTGTCATGGTCCATCGTGTGGGGTAGCCAGTGGGTGAAGCTGAACTGTTCCGCATCATCGTCGTCATAGATAAGCGCAATCTTGACTTCGTCATACCCATGGAGGGACACTATCTGAAGGATTAAGTCTCTGGCATAGGATAGGAGCTGCTGCCGACTGGCATATACGCCGCTGATGAACCGTTCTGCTAGAGAGAGACACACCGGAACATTGTTGAGCCACCGCTTCATCTCGCCGAATTGGTAGAGCGACTCAGTCAAATTGTCGTCGTCGATGGAGAACCTACGCTCGGGGCACCGAATGTCAGCCCTCATGGGCAACCGACCGCTACCAAGGCGGAGGGACAGAAAGTCTGAATGCTTCCCAGTGCGCTCCCACATCAGCGGAGACGGCGATAGTATCTTTGCCACACGGTCAGTCAGCGGCATATCGTTGCTCCGCAGGATGTCCTCCTGACGGGCAATCTCTTGCTCCACCTGCTGGTTCATCTGCATCAGATATGACTTATACATCTCCTGCCGCTTGGCCTCCTGCCGCCGCCGCTGCCGGCGCTGGTAGCTCCGGGTTATAAGAGGCCACATCAACGTGCCCAGAAGCATGCTGAGGCTCATCACTATGGATGGAATGGCGGAGGTAATGTCTCCACGAGACAGAGCAGTGGTGACAGAATAGAGCCCTGTGGCAATAGATGCCATGCCCATGGTCATGGAAGGCCCAATCAGCATAATCATGGGCATCTCGTCCTTATTCTGGTTACTGGGCGGCGCATCAAGCTTCAGCTCATATGTCTCTACGTCATGCTTGAAGCGGGGCGCACGATAGTAGTAGTCCACCGCCAGATTGTCCTCTTCCTCCTCGCTATGTTCCGCATCCTCTGGGGAGGGAAAGACGGGAGCATGATACTCTCGCAGGTCGCCGCTTTGAATGGAAACATTCCCATCAGGATGGTTGAGAAACAGATAGCGACTGGTGACCACAATCTGCAGACCCATCACATAGATAACGTCACCATTATTCAACTGCGCTTGCCGAACCGCTTTCCCGTTGACATAGGTGTGGTTGTTACTGACCAGGTCACGCACAGATATAGCCCCGTTTGATATGGTCAGCTCCGCATGATGGCGGGAAACAAATTCGTTGGTATAGACAATATGGTTATCCCTACTACGGCCAATCGTCAGCTTCACTTGTTTTCCGGTAAACTCGTATGCGCTATACCGCTTTCTGTCCTCACTAAGCGGTTCAGTATACAAGACAAATTTCAGACTCTGGTCTGCACTTTCGACCCGGTACAGCTTGAGCGGAGACACCGCGACGCTTTGCATCGCATGGCCGCTGTCGTCCATAACCTTGAACCTGCGATTTGACTTCAGCACCCAGTGGGAATTTTGCTCAGATTCGAACTCGCGCACCGCCTCCACTGAAACAATCTCTGCCAGTTTACCCGTGCGGTCTCTGCCTCGAATCCAATAGCATCCTGCGCACTTTTTTGGTAAAACAATACTGTGAAACTCCTTCTGAGAAAGTAACGTTACTTTCATCCTATGGATCAACCCTCCCAACCAAATCTTATAGACATACATCTCCATTATCAAATATCCAAGACGTACAAATCAGAAGCCAAGAATGGAACAGAAGGTACGCTTTATGTTCAAAGCTGGAAAGCCTTTGCCTCTTATTTTTCGAATAGCTTTCCTTTATTTTAATGCTATATCCATTTTAATTCAAGTGGCAATTGCCACTCAATGCGGAATTTTTAAGAAAAAGCAAGTAACACCATGTTTTGGCGGAGACGAACGTCGTTTTCTGCAAGGTCTGAATGTAGCTGTCTACTGCGCGGGGCGTGACCGCCTTCACCTCCATATCCCTGATGATGGGGATTATGTAGTTTGCGATTAGCGCCGTCTGGCTGTCATACATGGAGACTCCCCACTTCTTTTCCCCGTAGAGGGAAACAAAATCCTTCAGGAACTCCGATATGGTCTGATTGCTCGGAGGAAGGAAGGTTCCTTGGAACTGTTGGTTCTCCACCTCCGCCTTGCGCTTCAATGCGTCATTGTAGGGGTGGCAGGTCTCCCATTTCTGCTTCGTCTCGCCTTTCTCGTCAACATAGTTATAGATCGCAGAATTGGCACGGCGTGTTTTTTGCGGTAAGCTCTACATTCTCAAGAGGGCATCATGCAGTCAATCAGATTATAGCTTTGGAAAATCATCGAAACATGGTTTCGATGAAACGGTACTGTTCTTGTGAACGCCCCAATAGGATAACAATTTAATCTGAAATGGGTATTGTTGGTTTGTCAATGATATGTTACAAAATAGGAAAGTTGGAAAGCACCTGTTTTTGGAATTGCGGACAGAAACTTGGACCAATTACAATAGTCCCAAGCTTGCCCGATATTCCATCGGGCTCATCCAGCCCAGAGATTCTTTGATTCGCGCCGTGTTATACCATCGGATGTAAGTGTCAAGGCTTGCCATGAAATCCTCAATGTATTGGGCGGACGAATAATGAGGTTTACGACGGGACTCAGTGTGAAGTAATCCGGCCGTTACATATTCCCGATACCAACTTCGAAGAGTGTTTGGAGAAGGATACCCTAAGGATTTGATTACTTGGTTCTCGCTGAACTTCGACTCAACATAAAGAGTTACAGCTTTCATTGGGTCTTCCCATGAATACATTTTCTCTCGATGTCCCTTTCATGGTCCAACTTTTCGTCCGCAGCCCCCATTGCCAATAGCCCTTTTTTGGTGTATAATATTTCTACAATTATTGGCCCGGCGTTATTTGGAAAGGATTGAGAAGAATGAGCAATTATCTTTCCGAATTGAAAAGCGGCATTGCTCCGAATCCCAATAACAATATATTTTCTGACATTTGGGGAGAGTATGAGCGAGTAATCCTTCACAGTCTTGTCACTTCTTTCGGGCTGGACTTCCTCGTCCATGATCAACGCGGCGGTGATGTTGATACTGTTCTAGGAGTTCGAGAGACGGGGACGTTTAAGAATCCTGTCTACGCGCAAAAATATGAGGAGCGTGGTAAGTATTCCGCGCACGATTATCATAGCGACGATTCATACACGAAGATTACCGCTGAGGCACGACGGCAGTTCAATGAAACTGGCACTCCGATACAAGATGTATATGCTCCCGGTAATCTTTTGATTTTCAACAAAGCGGTGGGGCCTTGGCGTAGAGCCTCTTTGGATCATATCATTTCTGCGCATGAAGTTCATGACGATCCTGTCAGAATGCTTGCAGATCTGGATGGCATTTCACTTGCAAATGATCCTGAGAATCTTCGTTATACCAGCTTTTCCTTAAATGCAAAAATGTCTGATATGACGATTGACGAGTTCATTGCATGGTGCGATGAGCACCCGGACAAAGTTAACTGGAACGGTGAAAAAGGCGCTCCATTGCCCGAAGAGGTGAAGAAACGCCTTCGAGAGGAAGATGCACGGGCGCGGGAGCACTACGAGGCCAGAATTGCCAAATCCTACTATACCAGCCCTCAGTTTTACGCAGACGCTATTGCCGCAGCCGGAAAGCGCGGACTGGAGATGGGCGCTCGTCAGGCGCTGGGATTTGTTTTTCTGGAAATCTACTATGCCTGCAAAGAGGAGTTAGGGGCGGTACTTCCCGGCAGCGATTTCAAAGAGTGTTTTGAAGCCATCATCCGGGGCATACCAAAAGGATTTAATAATGCGCAGCTTCGTTATAAGGACCTGATGTCTCAGTTTGCACAGGGCTTTTGGGCGGGGGCGCTTGCCAGCCTTACCACTACACTTTGCAACATTTTCTTTACCACTGAAAAAAACATGGTCAGGTACATCCGCCAGGGATACGCCGCTGTGGTTCAGGCTGGAAATGTCCTGTTGATTAACCCAGGCGATCTGCTGCTTGGCGATCAACTGAAAATGACAACGATTATTCTCGGCTCTGGTGCTTCAGTCATTGCAGGGACCGCTGTTGGAGATCTGCTTTCCACAATGCCTATCGCGTCTGTCCCTGAAGTTGGTCCCGTAGTGACAACGTTTGTATCTGTCCTCGTCAGCGGCCTGCTGTCCTGTACCATGCTGATTTTGCTGGATCGTAGCAAGTTGGTAAATACCCTCATCGGGAAAATGAATCAGTACGCCACCGTTGAACACACCATAAAGGAAACCTCGAAGGCATTTGAGAGCATGGCGGCTGAGATTGAAGGATACGATTTAGATGCCTTTTCGACTCAGTGTTTGCAGTTCCGTTTAATCGCGGCGAAAATTGGTCAGGCGACCTCGGAAGAGGAATTGAGCGGCCTGCTTATGGACGCTCTTACCTCCAGTGGGATATGCTTGCCTTGGAATGGAGACTTTGATGATTTTATGAGCAATCCATCCAATCGTCTCGTGTTTAGTTGAAGGGAGGCAGAGATTCGTGTTGGCTCTCCTGAAACTGATTTGGAATGCCATTAAACGCTTTTTTGGATTTCTTGACGATCATAGTGATGTCATTGCAAAAGGCGCTGCCGTTGCTGGTGGCGCTGCAGCAGCAGTAGGCGTAGGCGCGGGTATTCACGCAAACAGAGTCAATAAAAAAGCGCTTGCCATGAGGGACGAAGCATTATCCGCCTATCAGGAGAGCAATGCTCAGACCGAGGCTGTAATGGAAAAGCTGGGGAATCTCCAGATTGAAATCATCGGTACCTTCGACTCCTTCGTCGAGGCAATGGGGAAGATCCAGCAGCGCCCGAAGGGACTCAAAAACAAGCTGTCAGAAGTGACTTTGCCTGATTTCAAGCCGGGGAATCTGAAAACTCTGTCGAACAACCTTCAGATGGCGCTTGCTGGAGGAGCTGTCGCAGGAACGGGCGTAGCTGTCGCCGCGTTTGGCGTTAATGCTCTGGCGCTTGGCCCCGGCGCTCTCGTCGGTGGAGTTGTTCTGTGCGTTAAGGGGGTGAGCCTATCGAAGAAAGCCACAAAGAATATGCGCGAAGCCGTCCAGATCAAAAAAGATGTCGAGAAAATATGTGACTATCATTCCCAACTTCGGGGTTCGGCTGGAATGCTGTATCAGTCGATGTTGGAAGTTAGACAACAGTATCTCCCCCACTTATCGGCTTTGAAAACCCTTGTTTCGCAGAAAACGGATTACAAAGAATACACAAAAGAAGAGCGGCTGCTGGTACAGAATTCTATTCTGCTTGTTTCGCTGATGCATGGTAAGTGCAAGGTTGCACTCGTGCAGAAGGCAGAAAACGAGAATTGTATAGAAACCGTCAATGGGAAAGAAGTCAAACGGATTGTTGAGTCCACAAAATTGTCATTACGGAAAATCAAACCCATTCCAGAGGCATTGACAGTATGAGGAGGAACCATGAAATCGGCGCACTGGACGCAACGGACGCATCTTTTCCGTGCTGATGAGTATATTTGCTCCGTCTGCAGAGCAGTGAGTAACAGGCCATACAGGACGTGCCCTTCATGCGGAGCTTTAATGAAAAAAGCCAAATATGATCCGTCATGGGTGGATGAAGCTGAAGGGCTCTCCGCACTACTGGATGATGACTGGTAAGAAGCCAAACTACATAAAAGAAGGTGTCAAAACTTATGGGGCTGTTCTCTCATCGGCGGCGAACTTCTTTCAATACGCAGGCCACTCCGCCGAAAGAAAAAACGGATGAGGAGAAGGCATTGGACTATTTTGATACAGAGGGAATCCGCTGTGATTCAGAAACCGACCGAGATAGAAAGCGTGCTTTTTCCTTCCAGCTTGTTCACGGCTCAAAGCACCGTTTAACCAGGTGTTTTCACCGGCTGAGATCGAGAGATAGCCCCTCGGACTGGATGAAGGCAAAGAAATGACCGTAACCGCTCCTGATAAAATACAATTCTTCCGAAAAGCGCAGGGTGTCTGCATACAGTTATTTTTCTGAAAGCAATACAAGAAAGGTGGTTTTAGATAGATGCTCGGAGCGATAGTAGGAGATATCGTCGGTTCTGTCTATGAATGGCACAATATAAAAACGAAGGATTTCCCATTATTCCGCGATTTCTACTTCTTTACAGATGACACGGTCATGACCTGCGCTGTTGCGGAAGCCATTATGAACGGCGGAAAAAGAGACGATTTTATCGACGCGATGAAGAAATATGGCAGGATGTACCCCAGAGCCGGGTACGGGGGCAGATTCAAAAGATGGCTATTCTCTGATGACCGTGAGCCGTATAATAGTTTTGGCAACGGCTCGGCCATGCGCGTGTCACCATGCGCGTGGGTAATGGACTGCGGCTTCTACGCACGGACTGGCCTGTGGCCGTCCAACGGCAGAACCTATGCGCGGCTGTCCGCGGAGGTAACGCATAACCACCCGGAGGGCATCAAAGGCGCGATGGCAACGGTCGACGCGATCTTTCTGTGCCGTTATTACTTCGGCGGTTATTGCGGCGACAACGAACAGCCCATCGATCATGATCCGGCTGAATGCAAAAGGCGTATTAAGGAGCATATTGAGCAGGCGTACGGATATGACCTTTCCCACACGCTTGACGAGATTCGGCCTACATATCGCTTTAGCGCAACCTGCCAAAATACGGTTCCGCAAGCCATTATCGCATTTTTGGAAAGCACAGACTTTGAAGACGCAATACGAAACGCCATCTCACTCGGTGGTGATAGCGATACCCTTGCCGCGATCACAGGCAGCATTGCGGAGGCGGCTTATGGCATCCCTGACTGGATTCAGGACAAGGCATCCGCTTACCTGGATGAGCCGCTGAAGGATGTACTTGGAAGGTGGAAGAAGTACATTTCAGGACCGATAGAGGAATGATCTCCATGGAAGGCCTTCAAGTGGCCAGCTCCGACCTTTTTCCGGTGCAGCGTCTATAACGCCGGCCGGCGACTTTTTGATTTTTCTCATCCGGAGACCTGGAGAGGCGAGGGCAAAATGGATCTCTCAACAGAAGCAAATCGAAATGAAACAGAACATGGTTCCGGCGGCTACGCGTTTTTTGCGTAGCCGCCTTTTCGTGCCCGGGATTCCAGCGGAAATGAGATGCAAACAGGCGGCGGATTTGGTATAATGCTTAAAAAGGAGGGGGACTACCATGCACGAAATCTCACAATAATAAGCGAATAATTATCATTTGTTTTATTTTTCAACGCTTCCGTTACAATGCGGTTGATGCCGCTATTCATTGTTTTTCCAAATAAGCTCCGGCCGATTCCTGCGGCTATTTGATCCCGTGAGCAAAACTTATAGATCCCATCTGTACAAAGAGCAAAAGCACCTGCCTTTGGCAATCGACCGGTTCGTATCGTAATTTTACAATTGCTTCCTGCTCCAATGGCATGCAAGAGTTTGCCTGCGTTCTTTCCACCCAGGGGTTCATGAGGCAACACTACATCATCCTTTGTAAGCTGCTTCATAGAGAGCAGGATGGGACCTGCTTTCGGCAAAAGATAACACCGGCTATCTCCGACAGACAGCAGAGAATATTCCCTGCCATTGAGAAATAG
The DNA here is from genome assembly GCA_947632695.1 of uncultured Oscillospiraceae bacterium. Classification (GTDB taxonomy): domain Bacteria; phylum Bacillota; class Clostridia; order Oscillospirales; family Oscillospiraceae; genus Faecousia. The sequence goes on from CANRQC010000002.1 coordinate 29,215, forward strand.
AACAACCGCTGTTGTTCCGCACAGCTGTCCTTCTGGTGTAGCTTCTCGAATTCGCTCATGCGCCTGCAACAGTAAAGTTCTGAGCACATCACTTACTTGGATAATGCTTAGATGCGGGTTATCCGCGCAAAAGCCCGCCCACCATGCTTTCATCGTGTCAAGAACCATTTGACTGGCCATTTCTCCTTTGTAATGGCCGCCCATGCCGTCCGCCACCAAGTACAGCCCACAGTTGCCATTTTCAAAGCGCGCTGCTCTGTCTTGGTTGATTTCTCGTACAGTTCCCTTGTCACAAATCAAAACACTTGAGATCACTGCACTATCTCCAATCGAAGTTTAACACGGCCCATTGTAATCACATCACCGGATTTGACTTCAGTTATGTGCTCGACCCTTTGACTACCGACACGCGTGATGTTGGAATGACTGAGGTTGCGAAGCATTACTTTTCCGTTTTGTGGGTAGATCTCACACTGACTTCTGCCAACAGAAAGGTCATAGTCAATAACAATATCGTTGCTTTCGGATCTTCCAATTTTCACACTGCCGGTGAGACTTGTTTCAAAGTGCTGAAAGCTGTTGCTCAAGTCTTCTAATACAATTCTCACTGCCATGCTGCCACTTTGCGCATCCCAAAGAATTGCGGTACAACCGTCCTCATCATCACTAAGCAGCTCCGTATAGGAGGTGGTACTCGCAGGTTTCTTTTCTTCCACGTCCTCATGGGAGGAGTCCCTTGGAGGCAATTCGAGAGAAGGCGCTTTCTTTTTCTTTAAGATAATAAGGATAACGGAAAGGACAGCCGCAAGAACGAGAAGCACAATCACAACAACTGTGGAGATTAACCCAATACGAATTCCCTCTGACTGAGGCGGAGCCGGCTCTGTGGCAGGCGCTGTTGTCTGCATGGTTTCCGGTTCTGTTACCACGGTTGGGATAGTTGTAGGTTCTGGCTCCGAAACGCCAAATGGCATGGTCTTTGAGAGAACAAACTCCTTCCCCGCGGCGTCTCTGATTAGGATACTCTTTTCTGATCCATCTTGCAACTCAGCGGGAATCTGTACGATAATCCGTATTGAAGAATCCCATTGTGCAACCGCATCCGCAATGCTTGATGGACTTACATCCGCCAAGGAAAATGACATTCCACTTGTGATTCGGGACAGGGAGAAGAGATTCTGCTGCTCATCAATGCTGTTATTAAAGGCGTTAATGCATCCAACTGTATAAATTGGATAACCGGCTTTGGTAATAAGACTGACCAGCTCATCGTGTGTATAGCCCACGGCTTTATTGTCAACACCATCGGCAATAATCACAATACGCCGCAAGGTCCCATCGTCCGTATCTGTCAGGTGCTTTATCATGCTGTAAAGCCCATCTGATAATTGGGTCTTCTGATCATTAAAGGTTATGTTGGAAATAATATCTTCAATTTTTGAGGCATCTTTTTCTCGCTCACAGAGCCAGTTTAACCTGTTGTCCACGGTGACCATGGTAAAGTACCCCTTTGAGGATACACCCTCCGCCAGTTCTGAAAGCAAGGCTTTTATCTGCTCTCTCTGGCTGGCATTGATCGAAATGGAATTGTCCAACAATACAACAGTTTCAATCCCAAAATCCGTATTGGTCAATGCTGTACACTCTGAAACCGTAACGGATTTGGTCCCGATCTGGCAGGCCATTGCTTCACCCGCTGTAGCGCCGTTCAGATAAACGATGATATTTTCGCCGTCTACATAGCCCCATGCGGCGGAATCTGTTTCGCTGGCGGAGGCGCTGGGAAATAGATGAAAAAGGAGAAAGAAAAGCGCAAATCCCAAACACAGTTTCTTCATAAGGAATCCTCCCGTTATTTATAACTGTCATTGCCCGCCCACCGAAGCAACCATCGGTGGGCGGGGTTATTCTCGACAAAAAAACTTATAATCGGATACCAAAGCGGAACTATCCGATGTTTATTTTACTATGATGTTACAAAAATGTAAAGTATTATTCATGAATGAACGGTGGAAACTGATGGATTTTAGCAGAATATGCCGCCACTGTCCTAGACAATCAATCCTTTCTAATCAAACCTGAATATCAGAAGATCCTTTGTGTAATATGTATCATTCCACAAAAAAACATCTTCTTCTATCAATTCAAGCCCTTTTGCGCTGTGGCTAATGCAATAACAACACCCATCATAGCCAATAGGCACTTGATAACTTACCCTAAAAACAATATTCAGCTCTGAGTTGCTCCAACTCCCACTTAAGGTTTCTTTCTTTGTAATTATCTCCGTTTCGGTCCCGTAGTAATTTATGTACATTTTTGCAAGAAAGTTGTGATTATCTGAATATATTGCGTCTATATTAAACTCTGTAGCTAGGTCGTAATAGTCCGCTCGAAAATCAAGTGTATGTACCCCATATTTTGCTGCGTTTGCATCTGCAAAATGTTCTTGAAAGGTTGCAATTCGCCATTCATAGCCGTCCCGAGCCTCATGGGTGTCGTCGGAACTTACAATCTTATAATCCAGAACCGTGGCAGTACCTTCTGTTTCTATACCTCTACTAGAAGAAGAAACTGTAACATAACTATAAATCTTTCCTACCTGCATATTTGCGTTGATACCATACTTCACAAAATCCGGGGTCAAAGGGTCGCCTACAGTTACGCCACAAACAGTGCAAGTAGTAGGAGACTGATAATTTGCTTCAGCCCATGTATGAAAGTGAATCTGCTCCAGTTGAATTTCATAATCCTGATGGCTCCGGCTGTTGACCACCGTTTCAATCGTCGATTCCTTATAGCCATCGTAGGTAACAGTAAGGGTGTAGTATCCAACGGGCAGGTCCGTGTTGGCATAGTAACCGTTCCCCCAGTCAGAAAGAACAGCCTCCTCTGGATATTCCAGCCCCTCTATTTTAGGCCCTGCTTTTGCCACGATTGTAGCACCTTCAATCGGCTCGCCAGTGCCGGCATCAAAGATTGTACAGTTGAGCCCACCAGACAATCCATCTTCCTCCGCGATCAGGAGAATATCCTGCATTATGACTTCTTCTGTATTCGCGTCAATTGTCCAATTCAAGACCACGCTTCGGTATCCCTCAAGCTGTACAAGGACTTCATATGCGCCTGGGAGAATATAGCCTTCAAAGCTTCCCGTGGAATCCGTTTTATAGCACAATGAGAAAGCGCCTGTATTCATGTCCCATAACGACACAACCGCGCCCGAAGCCGGAGTATTCTGCTCACCGGTATTCCAGAGATAGACGTTGCCATGTACCTTATTGGCATATGCCAGCTCCGACCTCTTCGCCTGCAGGACGGCGTTCTCCGAGGCAGCGGTGCAGTTTTCGAGGACATCAATAGCCGCGTCTAAATCATTTTGGGCCAAAAAAACATTCTCAAGGTGTAAGTAGTATTCTATATCTGGCTGTTTTTCTATTGCTGCCTGAAAATCAGATATTGACTCCTGAAATAGTGCTAGGCAGAAATAAGCATTCCCTCTGGCCGCGTAAGCTTCCGCACGCTCCGGGTCAATTTCAATCGCCGCTGTAAACTGTTCAATGGCTGCTTGATAGTCTCCGGCGACACAGCTCTGCTCACCCAAAAGGTATTGTTCTTCCCACTGCTCCGCAACGCGCTTTTCTGACTGGCAGCCATAAAGGGAAAGGATCAGACAAAGAATGAGGGTAATCTGCAAATAGCGCTTCATGATAATGGCACCTCAGATCATAAGTATAAGACTGTACTAGATAAATGTTCAATACATTTTACTGTACTTTGCGTCATTTTTTGATATTGGCAAATCTGAAAAGTAGAAAATCCTCTTCATTGTATTCATCAATAATGCCTTTTAATCCGTTTTCCCATTCATCAGTTCGTAAAGCAATTTCATAGTCATATATACCCTGCACATATCCATCATATCCAACAGGTACTAGGACACTTAATTGCCAGTTTAGGCACACCAATCTCTGCTGATTTCTAATCTCCTGCCGATCATATAAAAGTTCATAGCGGAGCAAGCAATCAGCTTCTTCCCCATTATACTGTACAGTATAGGCTACTTCTAGTAGAGTTTTGCCATCACCATGTTGCCTAATGGTATTGATATCGCCTGTAAAATAGTCTGTATCAAATCGTATGAATGCGTATCCAGTAGGCATAGCCGCTTCAAAAACTGCGATTCTCCATTCATAACCGTCCCGTGCCGCATGGGTTTCATCTGCCTCAAGGATTTCATACGACAAAACTGTAATAGTTCCAACTACTTTTTGGGGCGTACCATTGGGATTGTAGAGGACCTGACCACTGTCATTGTCATACTTTGAAGTTTCAAATTCATATGACTTCCCAATTTGGAGATTCGCTTTCACTCCATGCTCTACAAAATAGGGCGTCAAAGGCTCTCCCTGTGTTCTGCCGCATTCCCGGCAGGTCGATGGTTCCTGATAGTTTGCCTCTGTCCAAATGTGTACATGCTGCGGATATAGAAGGATTTCCTGGTTTTCACTATAACGGCTTCCTACCACCACATCCGCGCTGGCCGAGCTATAGCCTTCGCAGGAAACAGAGATCGTATAGTATCCAATCGGTTGGTTAATGTTCGCGTAACTTCCATTGCCCCAATCCGTTAGTATGTCCTCCGTGGGCTGGGATTCCCTCCCGCACAGCGTCCGGCTGGGCGTTACCCTTACTTGCGCTCCCTCGATGGGCTCCCCTGTATTAGCGTCTTGCACTGTACAGCTCAAGGTTCCACCACCCGCTTCTCCCTGAGACAGCAGGTAAACATTCCCCACCGACAGAGCTTCATCCTGCTCTATAGTGATAGGAAACGATACGGCGTGATATCCCTCCGCGCATATGTAGAGCTCGTATTCGCCCGCCGTTACGGTGCATTGATATGACCCGTTCGCATCGGATCGGATGCACAGATTCATTTCGCTGGCGCCGGGGTCCCGCAGAAAAATCACCGCGTCGGCAACTGGCATATCCAGATAGTTCTCTCCCCAGGCGAAAATACTTCCCTGAAGCACACTGGCATGCTCCAGATCCGCGGCATAGCCTAACAATGCTGGATCCTTGGTTTTTTCGTAACCGGTTTGCAGCGTTGCAATAGCGGAATTTACATCATTTTGGGACAGGAATGCATTGGCCAAGCGTAAAAACGTATCCGCATCCGGCCGCAATTCGATGGCTTTCTGGTAGTCTTTGATTGCGTCCTCTGAATTTGCTATACCCATCAGCGCGTCCCCGCGCGTCAAATAAATACTAGGCTGCCGCGGGTCCATCTCCTGGGCGGTGGTGAACGCCTCTATCGCTTGGGCATAGTCACCCGCCTCCAAATACTGCATGCCAAGGTCATACTGCTCCTGCCAATTCCCACCTTGCAGATGGCAGGAGCAAAGCCCAAGCAGCAGACAAGCGGCAATCATAACCGCAAATACTTTTTTCACCTTCGGCCATCTCCTATGCAAAACAGAAGAATATGTGTCTGAATACAAATCAGTCAAATCGGAAAACAAGGCAATTCTCTGGCGTGGACAGTGCGGCAAGTTCCTCGTCTGTTTCCGCTTGCTCGTTAATTTCCGGATCTATAAAATACTTTATAGCGCCATCGTAACCTTCCGGAACTTGACAACTAAATCGCAAGATATGGTGTGTTGCTATAGGATTTCCATTGGAATCATATGTCCATTCACCATTATCCAATCGTTCACGTAAAAAACACACTTCTGTTTCGTTGCCGTTATAGTTGATACTGAAAATTTTATTGTCCCCATCATTCATGTCCTCTAGTAGATCCATATCCCCATTGTAATAATCAAAACAACCCTGGATGAAATAGTAACTATTATGAAATTCGAAATCAAATGTTGCGATCCGCCATTCATAGCCGTCCTTAGCGGTATGAGTTTCATCCGATTTAACAATCGTATAATCCGTAACAACAACTTGGCCTGTAACTTTCACGCTGAGCTCATCGTACCACTTGCTCGTTTCAAAGGAATAGCTCCCGCCGGGCTGCATCTCGGTGCAGGAAAACCCTGCCCCTTCAAAATATGGCTCAAGGGGTTCTCCCCGCGTCTTCCCACATCCAGAGCAGGTTTCCGGGGATTGATAATTGGCCTCTACCCAGGTGTGTACATGTATAGGCATCAGCGTGATTTTCCAATCTTCTGTATACTGGCCGCTGACCACAATGTTGATTTCTTTGGAATAATATTCGTCTCTTCTCACGGACAGCATATAATAACCAACTGGCTGATTGGAAATCGTAAACTTCCCCTCTTCATCGCTAACAGCAGAAATACCGGCAGGCTTTTCCTCCTCATTTTGCGGCCAAAGCGGGATTATCTGAATTTGCGCGTCGGGAATGGGCTCCTCTGTGACTTCATCGAAAAGCGTACCTTGAATCGTGCCCGTACCCTCTTCTTCCTGCGACAGCAGATAAATCGGATCTACCTCCACTGTTTCGTCCTGTCCAATCGCCTGCGGTACCGTTACCGGCTTATAGCCATCCGCGTGAACAAAGAATTCATACTCCCCCGGAAGCGCAAACCCGCCATATTTTCCGTTGGCATCAGCCAGATAACTCAGTAATACATTGCCGGACTCTACATTTCGCAGTGTAACAATCGCGCCAGGTACCGGCGTGTCCTGATAGTTTTCCCCCCAGGCTAATATAGTCCCCTCAAATCTGCTGAGATGCAGGATTAATTCGATCAATTCCTCAATTTCCGGTGTTATTATTTCATCCGGAATTTCCTCCAGCACCTCTGCCGCGGACTCCTCATCCTCTTCCGCAATGTATCCGTTTGCAAGGCGCATATAATTCTCCGGCTCCGGCTGTTTCTCGACGGCAGACCGATAGTCGGAAATTGCGGCCTCAAAGTTGGCGCAGCCCATATTGGCGTCGCCCCGGCCCGCATAGGCCGCGGCCTGGTTGGGATCGATTTCGATCGCGGCTGAAAAAGCGATGACTGCCTCGGAATAATTACCTTCTTCCAAATATCGCAGGCCGAGGTCATACTGCTCCTGCCACCGTTCGCTTTTGGATTGACAGGAACATAGCGTGATCATTAATGCAATGCAAATAACGAAAGCAAGTACCTTTTTCATATTCAGAGTCCTTCCATAATATCTTTTTATAGCCAACCATTTGTGCGTAGACTTTCAATCAGACTTTCTAATTGATGATAATATGTAGCGTCGTCGGTACTGCGAATCAACTCGGTGGCAACATTAAATTCTGAAACTGCATTCCCGTAATCTCTCAGATCTGGAGCCTTTGCGTTTTCAATTGTTATCAGCATCAATCCGCGCAAGGCGTGCGGTATGTAGTCCCCCGGGAATTCCGTTTCATAATCAAGGAGTGCCTGCTCCGCTTTACCATAGTCGCCCATTTCATAATATATTGTGTAGAGATTGCTATACAAATAGGCCTTTTCTGAGCCCAGCTCAATCACGCGAATAAAGCACTCAGCCGCTCGATCTAAAGCGGTTGTATCTTTTGAGTCTCCCGCTTGATAGGATTCAAAATAAGCCAAGCCAAGCGTTTCCCAGAAAATGCTGTCGTAACGCAGGGCATTTAGCGTTATTCCTTTGGAAAGAACTGAAACCGCCTTGGACGCCGGATTTTCAATTGGTGACGCATTAATCCGTTCCAGCGCGGCGCACGTTCTGTACAAATCTCCAAGAGAAAGATAACATCTGCGAATAAGCGCTTCATCAGCTGTCTGTCCAAGTAGATTTAAGAACGTGGATTCTGCGGAAACATAGTCTTCCTCCGCATAAAGCAGTTCGCCTTGAACATACATCGTTACTTCTGAAGTCGCACCTTTTCCCTGTAACTGAGACAGGATATCCTCCGCCTCATCCAATTTCCCCATTCGTCCAAGACTAACCGCGTAATCTCGCAAATAATCTGCTGAAAGCTCCGAATCTTGCATACAGAAACGGAAATTCTCTGCCGCGTTTTCGTAATCTCCTAACTCAAATTGAGCTGACGCTACGATAAGCCGCACCTGGGTATCTTCTTCAAAGCGTTCCAGAGCCTTGCGACCAAATTCTACGCAATCCTGCCAGCGCCCATTTAAGTAAAGCGCATAAGTCTGCTGCCTGTCAGGCTCCGCGCGGTTTGGGAAAAGAGTTCTAGCTTCGTCCAAAACCGCCGCCGCTTCATCATAATTTGATAGGTATAAAGTGCTGGCTTGCTGAAGCAAGGAATAGTACTGGTCGTCCCGCTCCTTCCCCCGCAGGACACAGCCTCCAGCGATTAGGCCAATAGAAGTTAACAGCAGGATTACGATGATCACTATACGAAGGCGTTTCATCTTGGTGTATTTTTTCCATGCTGTGTCAAAGCGGTATATGTGTTTTAAATCGTCGAGCAAAGCATCAACGCTCTGGTAACGAGACTCCGGCTCCGCCTGTATACATTTATTCAAGATATACTCTGTGCCGATGGATAGCTTCTCGTTAATTTCCCGTGCGGGAACAAAACGGTAGGGAGGCTCGTAGGGACTTTTCCCCGTCAGCAAATGATACATTGTTACTCCGAGGGAATAGATATCTGTCCGAGCGTCTGTCTGGGCTTTGCCAAACTGTTCAGGCGCGGCATAGCCTTTGGTACCAATATAAGTGGTGTCAGAACGGGAATCTTGCTTATATTCCCGTGCGATGCCAAAGTCAATCAGTTTCAGCGTTCCATCCGGTTGGAGCATAATGTTGGAAGGCTTTAAATCTCTGTATATGATTGGATGTGGCTTTTGCCCATGTAGATAGTTTAGAACGCCGCACAAGTCCTGGAACCACTGCAAGCCTAGCGCTTCATTAACCTTTTTTTCACGCTTCAAAAGCTCTTCCAGTGTAATGCCCTCGACATAGTCTTCAACGATATAGATGCTGTCTTCATCCTCGAAAATATCCACAATTCGGGGGAGCATTGGGTGCTGGAGCTTCTTGAGAATATTGGACTCCGCGAGAAAATCAAACTCCATTCCCTTCCGTTTTCGTACTTGCTTCACAGCCCAGCGGGTATGCAGTCGCTTATGCTCTGCCAGGTAAACAGTGGACATTCCACCTTGCCCGATCATCGATTTGATCTCATAAGTATCGTTGAACACCGTTGCCATTTTCTCTTTCCTCTTCTGTTAGTCTTTCAGAATTTCAGTTAAATCGTTCTCAGCGCTTTGCCTTTGCTTGGCATCCGTTTGATTGTCAAGGCGCTGTTTTGTCATCTGGCCGCTTGGCGGATATTTTTTGGTCACAATATCAGTTGGATAACCATTTTGTATTCTCACTGTAGCGCCGTTATATTCATCGCTTCCCAAATACGCCTCCGGAATATAACGGAGCCGTTTAATCCGAAAATAGATGAAAAGAATTCCCGTAACCGCCAATAAAATAATTCCGATCAAAATCATCCATTTCCCTGTAGTCATTTTCTCACCACCCTATGCCGCATATCCTTATTTGTCATTGATACCAAACTTGAACAGTTTTCCCTTTGAATTACTGCCTATTTTTTGGGTCACTTCAAGCGATTGCTTAACATTTTCATTATATGTGATTTTTGGGGGTTTTTCAATATACCCGGAAGGAAAAAAGTATATTTGTATGTAGCGTTACAATAGATGTGAGACCGAATAGCTAGAAAAAGGCGATTGAGTTTGTTAGAATAAAGTCACCACAACC
>CANRQC010000003.1 GCA_947632695.1 uncultured Oscillospiraceae bacterium
AGCGGCACAGGCATTCCTGGACTTCGCGTCCAGCGAGGAAGCGGAGGAGTACATTACCGCGGCTGGCGCTGTGTATCCGAACTGATATGAAAAAGGCAAAATTAAAAGCGGTAGAGAGGACCATGCAGGTCCTCTTTACCCTGTGCGGACTGGTGGCGGTGGGGTTTGTCCTGCTCATCACCGTTTACCTTGTCATTTCCGGTATCCCGGCAATTCGGGAGATTGGCCTTTTCAAGTTTCTTTTCGGAAAGACCTGGGCGGCGAGTGGGGATCAGTACGGGATTCTCCCGTTGATCCTTACATCCATATACGGCACCGCCGGAGCCATCGTCATCGGCGTACCTATCGGCTTTTTCACGGCGGTATTTCTCGCCAAGGTGGCGCCGAAAAGGATCGCGAATGTCATTCGCCCGGCGGTCAGTCTGCTGGCAGGGATCCCATCGGTGGTCTATGGCCTTGTGGGGATGTGTGTCCTGGTCCCAGCCCTGCGCAGCTGGCTCCATCTGCCCGCCGGGGACAGCCTGCTGGCGGCGATCATTGTATTGGCTGTGATGATCCTGCCCTCCATCATCTCTCTTTCGGAGACGGCGCTGGAAGCGGTGCCGAGAGAGTATGAGGAAGCGTCCCTGGCCCTGGGAGCGACAAAGCTGGAAACCTATTTCCGCGTTTCCGCGACCGCGGCGAAAAGCGGCATCGCCGCGGCGGTGGTGCTGGGGATCGGACGGGCCATCGGGGAGGCCATGGCCATTATGATGGTGGCGGGAAATGTGGCGAATATGCCGGCCCTTACGAAATCGGTGCGGTTTCTCACCACCGGTATCTCCATTGAGCTGAACTACTCCCAAGACGGAAGCTTACAGCGGCAGGCGCTGTTTTCCATCGGGCTTGTGCTGTTCCTCTTTATCATGCTGATCAACGCCTTTTTGAACCTGGTTTTGAAACGGGAGAAGGAGGCTTAAATGAGACGAAAAATCTATGAGATCATAGGCCGTGTCCTTCTGTACGGGTGTGCGGCGATCACCGTGGGACTGCTCCTGTTTCTGATCGGATATATCCTGTTTCGGGGGATCGGCGGGATCAACTGGCGGTTTTTATCCACCGCCGAGAGCGTCATCCATGGTACGGTGGGCATTCTTCCGGCCATCAAAAATACGCTTTTTGTAATTATTGTGTCTCTGATCGTGGCGCTTCCTCTGGGCGTCGGCGCGGCGGTCTATCTCACCGAATATGCCCGGAACCGGCGGTTTGTAGCGGCCATCGAGTTTGCCTCCGAAACGCTGGCGGGGATCCCCTCCATCATTTACGCGCTTGTGGGCGTCATTATCTTTTGTACGGCGCTGAAGCTGCAAAAGACGCTGCTGGCCGGTTCCCTGACCCTGGTGATGATGATCCTGCCAACCATTATACGGTCCACGCAGGAGAGCTTGAAAACAGTACCCCAGTCCTATCGGGAGGGCGCGCTGGGCCTGGGGAGCGGAAAATGGCACATGATCCGCACGGTCGTGCTGCCGTCCTCCATCGACGGGATCGTCACGGGATGTATTCTCGCCGTGGGCCGGGTAGTGGGAGAGAGCGCCGTGCTGATGTATACCGCCGGAATGAGTATGGCGATGCAGAGCTTCTCCATTGACCGTATTGCCGGCGCTTCGGGCGCCACGCTCACCGTCGCGCTTTACCATTACGCCAAAGAAAACGCGGATTTCGCGGTTGCTTTTTCCATTGCGACCATTCTGCTGATCCTGACGGTCATCATCAATTTTTCCGCGAGTTTTCTCGGCAAGAAACTTAAGGAGTGGACCTATGGCTGAAACCATTCTTTCCGCAAGGAATCTTGACTTTTTTTATGGAGAAACCCACGCCTTGAAGAATATCAGCCTTGATATTCCTGAACACAAGATCACGGCGCTGATCGGGCCGTCCGGCTGTGGGAAATCCACATTCCTGCGTACTATCAACCGAATGAACGACCTAATCGAAGGGGTAAAAGTGACCGGTTCTCTGACCTACCGCGGTCAGGAGATTTATGCGCCGGGTCTGGATGTGACAGAACTTCGCAAGAATATCGGCATGGTATTCCAGAAACCCAACCCGTTTCCCATGTCCATCTACGACAACGTGGCCTACGGACCCCGCACCCACGGAATCCGTGCGAAAGCCAAGCTGGACGATCTTGTGGAGCAGTCTCTGCGGGACGCGGCGATCTGGGACGAAGTAAAGGACCGGCTGAAAAAGAACGCGCTGGGGCTCTCCGGTGGTCAGCAGCAGCGCCTTTGTATCGCCCGCGCCCTGGCGGTCAGGCCGGATGTCCTCCTGATGGACGAGTCCACCTCGGCTCTGGACCCGATTTCCACTTCCAAGATCGAGGATCTGGCGATGGAGCTGAAAAAAGACTACACCATCGTGATCGTCACCCACAATATGCAGCAGGCGGTGCGAATTTCGGACAGAACTGCATTCTTCCTTTTGGGGGAGCTGATCGAATACGGAGACACAGAGAAAATGTTCTCCCAGCCCGAGGATAAGCGAACCGAGGATTACATCACAGGGAGGTTTGGTTAATGAGGACGCGATTTGACGAGCAGCTTAATACATTGGGTCAGGAGCTTATCAAGATGGGGGCGCTGTGCGAGGAAGTGATTTCTTTGGCGGCTTCCGCCCTCATTCAAAAGGACGACGCCCTGGCGGCGAAGATCGCGCCGCTGGACCATGAGATCGATGAAAAAGAGCGGCAGATCGAATCCATGTGCCTGCGGCTGCTGCTCCAGCAGCAGCCGGTAGCGCGGGATCTGCGGCAAATATCCGCTGCCCTGAAAATGGTAACGGATATGGAGCGGATCGGGGATCAGGCGGAGGATATCGCGGAAATTCTGCCGTTTCTGAATGGCAGAACGCTGCCCGAACATATCAAAATTCGGGAAATGGCAAGGGGGGCTTCTAAAATGGTAACGGACAGCGTGGACGCCTATGTGAAGCAGGATATAGCCCTTGCCGAAGCGGTCATTGCTTCCGACGACATTGTAGACGATTACTTCACCAGCATTAAAAGCAGTTTGATTTCCCTGATCGCGCAAAATCCAACCGAAGGGGAATATGCCCTTGACCTTTTGATGGTAGCGAAGTATTTTGAGCGGATCGGGGATCACGCGACGAATATTGCCGGATGGGTGTTGTTTTCTGTCACCGGGGAAAAAGGCGCGCAGTCACCAGGAGATTGAAAAAAGCCAGGAAAGGTGCTATTATAGGCTTGCTTTTCTATTCCCTGAAAGGAAGGTGATTTTCTTGATTTTCTGTGTAGAAGATGATAACGGAATCCGTGACTTAATGATCTATACCTTGAACGCCGCGGGCTTTGAGGCAAAGGGCTTTTCAGATGGAACGGCCTTTTGGGAGGCGCTTCGCGAGGACACCCCGGAGCTGGTGCTTCTTGATATTATGCTCCCCGGCGAGGACGGTATCAGTATCTTGAAAAGGCTGCGCGCAAGCGGCAATCCAGTGCCGGTCATCATGGCTACCGCCAAAGGAACCGAATACGACAAGGTGATCGGACTTGACCTCGGCGCGGACGACTATCTATCTAAGCCTTTCGGCATGATGGAAATGGTGTCCCGTGTAAAAGCGGTCCTCCGCCGCGTTTCTCCTGTTTCTCAAAGCGAGGTATTATCGCACAGCGGGATCCGGATGGACACGGCACAGCACATTGTAACCGTGGACGGGGCGCGCGTGGAGTTTACCTTTAAGGAATACGAACTGCTCCGCAAATTTATGGAAAATCCCGGTCGGGTGTTTACCCGGGACCAGCTTCTCACAAGTATATGGGGCGACTCGTTTCTAGGCGAAACCCGCACCGTGGACGTTCATATCGGTACGCTGCGGAGCAAGCTCCTGCGCTGCGGCGACTGCATTGAAACCGTGCGAGGCGTTGGCTATCGGTTGGGGGCGGAGAAATGACAAAACGAATTTTCAGATCCATCTGTCTTGTCGCGATAGCTGTTTTTCTCGCTTCCGTGACGCTCTTTCTCTGGGTACTTTATGATTATTTTGGAAATGTTCAGCGGAATCAACTGAAAACGCAGACGGAGCTGGCAGCGCGGGGCGTCGAGGCTGTGGGGGCGGAGTATTTTGAGGGACTTTCCCCTAAAGGATACCGCGTCTCATGGATCAGCGCGAACGGCAACGTGCTTTACGACAGTGAAGCGGATTCCTCTGAAATGGAAAATCACCTTGCCCGTGAGGAAATCAAGGAAGCCCTTGAATCCGGCTACGGCGAGAGCGCCAGGTATTCCGCGACGCTGATGGAACGCACACTTTACAGCGCGAAAAGGCTGACCGATGGAACAGTCGTCCGGCTTTCTGTCGCGCAAAGTACACTTTTGACGCTGCTTTTAGGAATGACGCAGCCCATCATCATGATCGCTGTGATTGCTGTTGTAGTATCTTTCTGGCTGGCACACCGCCTTTCCAAAAACATTACCGCCCCCTTAAATCAGCTCAATTTGGACGATCCGCTGAATAATGAAGGATACGACGAACTTTCTCCGCTGCTCCGGCGGATCGACGCCCAGCAGCGCCAGATCCGAGGACAGGAACAGGAACTGCGGCAAAAGCAGGAGGAATTTGAAGCCGTTACGGAAAATATGGCCGAGGGTATTATTCTTCTGAACACGAAGGGCGTAATTTTAGGAATCAATCGGGCCGCGAGTACCCTTTTCGGAACGAACCGAAACGCTATCGGCAAATACATTTTATCGGTCAATCGCAAGCTTGAACTATCGGAGCTTCTTTCGGGGATAGAAAGCGGGGTACGGAAGGAAAAAACCATAGACTTGAACGGCGGAAAATACCAGCTTGCGTTAAACCCGGTCAGAGAGCGTGATAAAGTATCCGGCGCTGTGCTTCTCATGCTTGACGTTACGGAGAAAGAGCAACGCGACGAGATGCGCCGGGAGTTTACGGCGAATGTATCCCATGAACTCAAGACACCGCTGCATACCATCGCGGGGTGCGCGGAGCTTTTGGAAAACGGCATGGTGCGCCCCGAAGATACGGCGAGGTTCTATTCTCAAATTCGCGGCGAGGCCGGACGCATGATCGCTCTGGTGGAAGATATTATCCGTCTTTCCCATTTGGACGAGGGGGCGGAGGACATGAAGCGAGAGCGGGTCGATCTTTATGATCTGGCTGCCGAAACAGTGAAGTCCCTTTCCCGGGAGGCAGAAAGCGCCGGCGTCTCCTTAAGCGTAGAGGGTGAAAGCGCCGCTATAGTAGGCACGCCGCAGCTTCTTGAAAGCATAATTTATAATCTCACGGACAACGCGATCAAGTATAACCGACAGGGCGGAACGGTAAAAGTATCGGTAGAATCCCTTTCAGATGGCGTTCGTCTTTCGGTAGCTGATACGGGGATCGGTATTCCGCCGGAGCATCGGGAGCGCATTTTCGAGCGTTTCTACCGAGTAGACAAAAGCCGCTCCAAAGAGCTTGGCGGCACGGGTTTGGGACTGTCTATCGTCAAACACGCCGCAAGACTTCATAACGCGAAAATAGAACTGCAAAGCGCAGAGGGTAAAGGCACAACCATCACCGTCATCTTTCCTAAATCTTCAAAATGACATTAAAACAGTGGAAAGCCCGCGGCTTTTCACTTTGAACAATTCACAGTGGATGCTGAAATACACGCCGAAGAAATTGGCCTTGGCAGCCGGACATATACCCTGGTAAATATTGATGAGTGAGGTTGTCCTAGTTCTGCAATGGAACCCAAAAGGCATAACCGACCGCCTGTGGGGCCGTGTATCGCCGTTTGTGGCGATTGTTCCGCAGGGTGGGACAGGACACGGAGAACGGGAAAACGGGCCAATTTGCCCCCGTGTACGGGGAGCCGGGAGAGGCAGTAAATGACAAATTGGATGGAATCGCGCTGTCCGATTTCGTTGCGGGAATAAGCGCCGGGGTTGCTGTCGCACCCCGGTGCGTTTTGCAGCGGACGGCAATGCCGACCGCGCAAGGGGTTTGACGGTTTTGCCCAGATAAAAAATACGGCGCCGTATTTTCGGCCCTGACGCCGGGATACGGCGCCGTAATTCCCAAAACCGCCGATTCTTCAAGGACTTTTTACGACGCCGCCGCGGGAACAGGGGTGATACTAATGAATAAAGAAACGGCGGCCCATAAAGCTTCAAAACGCGGAGCCGACAGCAGTTCTAGCCTGCTGTCGGCTCCGCGTCTATGCGTCCGGCTCGTTTGTGATTATTCTTCGTTGGTAAATGGAGATATAGGAGAACACGTTTCGCCGTGAAACCGATTAAGGGAAAAAGGAATTGCCATTTCACTGCCTGTTCGCTTTTTTCAATTCCTTTTGGGCGGCTTTAATCACACGCTGTAGCTCGTCAAGCTCCTGTTCCAGAGCTTCAGCGATATAATCTCCGGTAATCACGGCGGCACGGATCATGCAGGCGGTACTTATAATGGCGTCCTCCACCTCTTTTCCAAGGCCCAGGAGCTGCAGAGACCCGGTGCCGTTTTCATCGTACAGCACCACGTCCGGAATTCCGTTTTTATCCGTATCTCCGAAGTAGAGATTGAATTCTCCGTCGCCGGTGAGATCCACCGCCAGCGTGTCGATATCGCCGTCGCCGGTGGTGTCCAGCAGGGCCAGATCCGCCTCCTTGTCTCCGTCAATATCGATCAGGATCTCATCCTTCCCGCTGCGAAGCAGCGTCTTGTGCCAGTCGCGGTCAAATTTCATTTTGGTTTTCAGTTTTCTCAGGGTTCCCATAGTCAAGTGCTCCTTTCTTTTATTTTAGGCTTTTACAGCCTGTTTTATAGGGTTATTCTGTCCGCAGCGCGACAACCGGATCTTTCTTCGCGGCGCTTCTGGAGGGGATGATTCCGGCAATCAGCGTCAGCGCCATGCTGATCGCGATCAAAATGAGCGCGGCAGGCAGCGGCAGGAACGCGCTTAAATTACCGATGCCGGTCAAATGATGCAGAATTTTGACTTCCTTTGAAGTGCGGTTCCGATGACTGCAACAGCGGTGGCATCCGTGAAAATCCGATATGGAATCACGCCTTACTTCTTACTTTCTTTGGCACACTTGGAACAACCGGCACAACTGTCCCAAAGCTCCGTGGCTTTCGGCGTCCACTTTTCGGCATAGCGGGAGGTTTTCTCGCACAGATGCTCGGCGCTTTCCGGGCTTTGGTAGTCGGTGTTGACCGCGCCTGTCTCACTGACCATTTTCGGAAGAAGATCCGGATTTTCCAGCATGGGACACGGGCGAAGCATATTGTCATTGAAAGGCTGCCCGTTGTGGTAGGCCATGAACAGAGGGCTTTGGAGCGCGTCCAGAAGGGTCGTGTTGTGGATATTGCAGTTGGAATAGTGGATAAACACGCAGGGCTCCACATCGCCCTTGGCGTTGATATGCAGATACCGCCTGCCTCCAGCGATACAGCCGCCCACATATTGGCCGTCATTCTGGAAGTCCATGGTGAAAATGGGCTTCGTTTCACGGAAAGCACGGATGTTGCGCATCACCGTTTCTCGCTGTTCCGGGGTGGGGAGAAGCTCGATGGCCGCATCGTTGCCCACAGGCATATAGTGGAAGAACCAGCAGAACAGCGCGCCGGATTCGATCAGATAGTCGAAAAATTCCTCGCTGGTGATATCCGCGTAATTTCTGCTGGTGTAGCAGGTGGAGATGCCAAAGAGCAGGTGGTGAGACTTCAAAAGCTCCATGGCGCGCTTGACTTTTGCATAGCTTCCCTCTCCACGGCGGCTGTCGTTTGCTTCCTCAAAGCCCTCCAGAGAGATGGCGGGAACAAAGTTCTTGACCCGCAGCATCTCCTGACAGAACGCTTCATCAATCAGAGTCCCGTTGGTAAAGGACAGGAATTCACAGTCCGGGTGCATTTCGCACAGCCGGATCAGGTCGGCTTTGCGCACCAGGGGTTCGCCGCCTGTATAGATGTACAGGTACACGCCCAACTCTTTTCCCTGCCGGATAATGGAGTCAATGGTTTCCAGACTCAGGTTCAGCTTGTGTCCGTATTCCGCCGCCCAGCAGCCGGTGCAGTGCATATTGCAGGCGGAGGTGGGGTCCAAAAGGATCGCCCAGGGAATATTGCAGCCGTATTTCTCGGCCATTTCGTTCTGCGTGGCGCTCCCTTTCAGGCTGCCGTTAAACAGAAGATTCTGGAAAAACGCTTTCCGGACGCCGGGATCCAACTCATATGCCTTCAGGATCAGTTGATACCAATTTCCTTTTTCTTCGATGGCTTGACGGACTGCCGCGCGCTGGCTCTCATACCAGCCGCTGGGGGAATGTCTGTCAACAAACGCCATCAGCTTGGGGATGTTTTCTTCTGGATTGTTTTCCACATAGTTCAGAGCCTGATTGATCGCGAAATTCTGCATTGCGGTTTTCAAAGAAGTATTCATATTTTTTCTTTCCTTTCTATCACTATTTGAAACGAGAACCGACTCAGCATCCTGAGTTTCAAGCAAAGTATACTGTGAAAAAACGCGAAAGTCATGGGACAGAAGGGAATGCGCGTCCAAATTTCGGACGCGACGCTGACTTTGTTCCTTTTTTGGACGCGGCGGGCTGTTTGTCCCTTGCAAGGGGGTGCCATTAAGAGTATGATCCACACAGTAACATCCATGCCTTTTGCGCCACGGAAGGAGCAGTGAAAATGGAGAGCAGTATATCTAAAATATTAGTGGGTTCCATCGTAAAAAGGACACTGAAGGAAATGAAAGAGAACCCGGATCGCGGGATTCGGAATCTTGTGGATATGGCGCTGCAGTTTTCGGGCGGAAGATTTCAGGAGGATTTTTTTACAACGGCCCAGACCATGCTTCAAAACGAAAACAGCGCTTACTATCAGCTGGTGCGGGAAGTGGTGACCCATACGGATACCGACCGGCTTTACACCTTCGGAATGAATCTCGGATATAACGGATGCACTGTTGGCGCGCAGCGCATCCGCGAAAATGAGGAAAACCTGGGGTGCAACATTCCATGGACTGTACCGATCCAGATCAGTACGGACAATTTTGCGGATAAAGAACCAAAGTATCAAGCGGCGATCCGTTCTGGCGAGAAACTTGGGATTTACTCCTGGATGCTTTTCTGCGGCAGTCAGCCGAAATGTGTTCTGCCGCTTGTAAAAACACACCCGGACAGCGCCTTTTTCCTGTTCTGCGAACCGGAGGGACTGACTTCTGAATTTCTGGATGAGGCGGCCGAATCCTATAACCTGATGCTGGTCATCCGATATGATGAAGATGCCGGGGAATTATATTCTCGGCTCCGTGATTTTGGACTGCTGTATTCCGCATGGTTTTCATACGGCCAAAAGGATTTGCAATCCATTGTAAATGGGGATCTTTTTTACAGCGTACAGCAATTCTCTCCTGCCTTTACGGTACTCCTGCCGGAACAGGGCTGCCCGGATGCCATTTCGCGGCTTGTCTATCAGACTGTGCAGCAGGCGCGTAAGGAACAAAGATACCATACCATGCTTTGGGATCTGAAGGGAGACAACAGTACGGTAGATCATATCATTTCCGATGATGTTTGTTGTGTCTTGTTTGACACGGATGGAAACCTGTGCGATTGGAGCGGGCCGGTAAAAAGTGGTCAGTACAATCTTTTTCAAAACGACTTGAAGGATATTTTTGTGCGTGCGTGCCCGAAGAAAGGATGTCTAGCAGTATGAATCAAGGAAAAATCGGCGTTGTAGATGTGGGCGGCGGATTTCGCGGCGTCTATGCCGCGGGCGTTTTAGATTATTGCATGGATCAACAGATTCAATTTGATGTTGGAATTGGCGTTTCTGCGGGGAGCGCCAATCTAATTTCTTATGCGGCCGGACAGCGCGGGCGCAATCTCCGGTTTTACACGGAGTATGGACGGCGCGGACAGTACGCCGGGATCGGGAATTTCCTGTTCAAAAGATCCTTTGTGGACTTAGACTATGTTTACAGCACCCTGAGCAATTCAGATGGGGAAAATCCCTTGGATTATTTCGCCGCAATCGCCAGCCCCATGGAGTTCGTCGCCGTTGCCACCGAGGCGGAAACAGGCCGTGCCAAGTATTTTGGGAAACAGGATATGTCGCGGGACGATTACAGTATTATGAAAGCGTCCAGCGCGATCCCGTTTGTCTGCCATCCCTATTCGGTAAAAGGGATCCCGTATTTTGACGGCGCGTTAAGCGATCCGGTCCCCATCCAAAAGGCTTTTGAACGCGGGTGCGAAAAAGTCGTTCTGCTTTTGACCTTGCCGGAAAACACGGTGCGAACCTCCGATAGAGACAAAATACTCGCCGCCCGAATCCGAAAAAAATACCCGCTGGCAGCGGAAAAGCTGGCACAGCGGGCAGAACAATATAACAACGGCGTGGAAATGGCACGCAGATTGAGCGCGGAGGGGAAGGTCTTGATTATTGCGCCGGACGACACCTGCGGCGTCAGTACATTAAGCAGAAACACCGACGCGCTCCATAGGCTCTATGAAAAAGGATACCGGGACGGAGAGCAAATCCAGTCGTTTATTCAATGACTGTTATGTTCCGGGCCAAGCGCTTCGGCTCCGGCTTCCGTGGAATTCATTTCCCTATAAATCGCCACCGCTCCGCCTTGAATGATTTGCTTGATTTTTGTGACAAACTCTTCCGGCGGCATACATTGTTTCTCCAACAGCCATCTTTCAATCGCGCAGAGCACGGCGTCCGCGAAAAAATTGATGGCGAACTCGTCGGCGGCGTCATCGCTGAGAAATTGAGTGATTCGCATTTTAATCAGGGGAAAGAGATATTCCCGAAGATGGTCAGCTAAAGAGTTTTGGCCTTTGATCAAGAGTGCCTTGCGGTAAAACGTCCTGTTTGCGTAAAAGTGTTCGCAGGCCCGCTCGATCAGTTCCCAGCGGTCATCGGAGGGCAAATATTTCGCACTGTCTCTGGCGAACGAGATAAACTCCGTATCGAAGATCCAGTTGACCAGATCGTATTTGTCTTTGAAATGATAATAAAAGCTCTTTCGATTCATATCACACCGCTCGCATATCTGTGCGATCTGAATTTTATCGAAGGGCATTTCCTCCATAAGCTCCCGCAGTGCGGCGGCCAGCGCCCGTTTCGTAATATTGGAATCTGCCATCCGGTTTTCCTCCCTTACTGTCATCTCGGGATGCCAGGATATCCCGACATATCATCTCGCTGCCAAACTTGGTGATCCGCCGTGGATAAAATGAACGAGCCTTACCCACCGCGGCAGATAAGTCTCGTCGTTTCAGATGATACCAGGAAAGATTCCGGTGTGTTGGAATCACCGCACAAAGGTGCCGACTACTCCCTTATTCAAAGCAATTATATCATGGAATCCGCGTTTTTTCAACTGAATTCGGAAACTCCGTTTTGGACAGATAACGCTCTGTGTCCAAAAAAGGAACAATGTTTGTCCCAAAAGAAAAAGTCCTACGGGCGGACAGCTTTTCACGACCTGCGGCATACATTCGCCACCGTCGCTCTACAGAACGGGGTGGACATCCGCACGGTGTCCGGAATGCTGGGTCACACCGATCCTGGCTTCACCCTCCGCACCTACACCCACGCCACCAATCCCATGCAGGTCCACGCGGCGGAAACGATTGGTAAGGTCATGGCGGGGAGAAGATAGATAGAAAACGAATTCGGCGCACTCCGCCTCTGTTCAGAATTTGCGCCGCGGTAAACAAAGAAAAAATCCCTTTCGCAAAGAGCGCAAGCAAATAGGGAAGGAAAGCTGCTGTTCGCCGCGGGGGTCAGCCCCTCTACCCACACGCCGTTTCCTCTCCGGCCCTTTCCAGCCCTTTCCGCTTCTATCCGCTTGTGGGTCAGGGTGTGGGTCGGCTGTCCGGCCCTGCCAAAAACCCGTATCTTTTCCCCCAAAAAGGCAACAAATATCCCGGAAATCATGGGATTTCCGGGATATTTTGGAGCTGCTAGCCAGATTCGGACTGGCTACCGGTCTCCCGCAAAGCTATGCTTTGCGGGAACCCTCACGACCTCCGATTGAATCCCCGCTTCGCGGGTGGGGTGAGGTCGCCAGTCCCTGCCCGGAACAACAGAAAACTCGCGGAAGTTTCCCCCGCGAGTTTTTTTTGGAGCTGCTAGCCAGATTCGGACTGGCGACCTCATCCTTACCAATTATAATTTACCTTGTTATAAATTGCTTTAATTTACCGTGGCTTAAAACTGAAACCCCTTGATATATAAGGCTTTTTGCCGTTTTCCATGTTGTAGCTTGTCATAGCTTGCTATGGCCTTACCTCAATCCTTTTAGCCTGTTGCTCAATCCTTTGCTCAATCCTTTTTGGGCGCTCCAAATGATACAAAAAGCGACGCCGGGGAGGTCCCCCAGCGCCGCTATTTTTTTATCCGACCTGTGTTTTGAGTGCGTCCCTGACCGTTTGACCGGCCCGCCTGATAGATTCTGCATTTGCGTGGCTGTACATCCGCAACGTGACCGCCGTATCACTATGCCCCAACCGTTCGCTGACGGAAACCACGTCCGCGCCGTTGGTGATGCCGATACTTGCCGATGTATGCCGGAGTTTGTGCGGGTGGAAATCCTCTATGCCATACTTCTCCCCAAACTTCTTAAAATACCTTGTTGGGCTTTGCGGATGCAGCGGCTCCGCTGTCCCGTCTTGCGTGAAGACCCATTTTGAGATGCAGGAATGGGCTTGCCCCTCCCGGAGCTGTTTCAAGAGGGCCAGCGTTTCCGGGCCAATGTCCACTACACGGGTTTTCCCGTTTTTGGGAGTTGTTTCATATACCCCTGTCGTGGCGGTATATTGCAGATTGCGCCGGATCGTGACCGTGCCGGAATCCCAGTCAATATCAGCCCATTGCAAGGCACACAGCTCACCCCTCCTGCATCCGCTGTCTGCGGCAAGATTGATATATACCCTCCATTTTAGCGGCTCTTGCTCCGCACAGGAAAGCACGCGGGACAGCTCCGCAACCGTGAAAGCCTTGCTTTCTTCCTCTTGTATGCGCTCATCCTTGCGGGGTGCAGGCCGCTTGACCTTCAACATGGGATTCATGACGATTGAATCGTCTAAAAATGCCATCTCAAACACGCCGTTGAGAATATTGTATAGCTTGACTGCTGTGGCGTGGGCATATCCGGCCTTTTGGAAGTCTACCAGCAGCTTTGTTATCATTGCCGGGGAAACATCCGTTAAGAGGAAATCTCCCAGTGTGGGGAGAATGTGCTTATCAAGGAACATTCGATAGCTGGATCGTGCATTTTCTGAAAATGTGGCCTCTTTTGTGGGCATAAACACGCCATTGGCATATTGAGCCACCGTTTTGAGCTTTGCGGCCTCTGCGGCCTCCTGGGCGGTTTTCTCTCGCTCCTGGGCACGGTTTAGGACTTCCCCATTTTTGCAGGCAAGCTCAAATGCGGCCGCCTGCTTTGCGGCCTCTCTCTCCGCCGTCCGTTTGCTCCAGCCGTCCGGCCAGTACCAGCGGGTTTTATATGGGGCCTTGCCATATCCACGGGAAACGCAAATTTGAAAGAACCGGCGACCGTCTTTTGTTTCCATTAATTTAGTGCTTGCCATCGTGATCCCCTTCCTTTCGTAACATTTCAACGGTGCTTGAAATGACTTTAGCGGACAAGTTAGCAGCTAATGCCTCAGATATTTCTTTCGATGAATGGTTTTGAAATCTGTCATCACCTGGGATTTTCAAAATTTCCTCTTTTGGGTCTGGAGCTTGCACACATTCAAAAATGACATTTAGGAGGTGGTAAAAAAAGTAATTGCCCAAAAGAGCATTTAGGACAACACGCCTATCATCATTGTGCTTATCTAAAGCCCGTTGCAAACATCCGATTGCATTTTCTGAAAGGCCAGTTGTCTTACAAGCCCCCTGTATATCCTCATTCACCGTTTTTGTACCGGTTCTACCAAGCAGATAATCAACCGATACATTATAGAAATCTGCGATTTTGCAAAGATTTTCAAGCGAAGGGCGCGAGATACCCAACTTATATTGATTTATCGCTTGTGCAGAAACATCTAAATATTTTCGTAGTGCGTCGCTGTCAGTAATTAAACCAGATAACCGGCTTGCGAGGGGTGCCGATTGCTTTTCTGCTACATCCATTTCCGAAGTAGCATTCTTTTTTCTGCCCATAATAACCTCCAATGTCAAGTTTTACTTTCAACTTATCAAAATGCTAAATTATCGCTTGCTTTTTCTGGCCCTTTGTGCTATCCTAACATCAAGAAGCATAACTTGATATAAACTATTATAAACAAGTTATACTTAAATGTCAATAGCATACACTAAAAAAGATGAAAGGACGATGAACAAATGCAAGTGACAGAAACTAAACAGGCTACCCCGTTCATGAAAATCGGAGCGGCCAGCAGGGCCACCGGCTTGTCGCAGTACTTTTTGCGGCAGGGGTGCAAGGACGGCACTGTTCCCCATATCAAGAGCGGAACCGTGTACCTTGTGAATGTCGCCAAGCTACTGCGACAGCTTGACGCAGAAGGGGGTGCAATGGAATGAACAAAATAGAAACTCCCACCGGCGCGGCAACGTCGGCAGGAGCGAGGGCGGAAAGGACAACCGGGCAGGCGTCTATTTCCTTTACTTATTCTAACACAACTGCGGCCCACGGTCAACCTTTAATCGCTGACTTTTTGGGCCATGACAGAGAAAGCGCCCGCAAGGGCTGGGAACTGTGCGCCGCACTTCACATGGACAGCCGGACACTACGGCAGCAGATCGAGCGGGAGCGCAGAGCCGGGGCGCTAATCGTTTCAGACAACAAAAATGGCTATTGGCTGACCGACGACCCGGCAGAGGCCCAGGCGTTTGCCCGTTCCATGCGTCACAGGGCGCGGCAGATTGTCAAAATTGCACAAGCCGTTGAAAGGGGCGCTGGCCTTGACTGATATTTTTCGAGAAGTCAGAGAGCGCCTAAACATGGAGGACGTGGCCCGCCACTACGGGCACGAACCCAACCGGGCCGGATTTCTTTGTTGTCCGTTTCACCGGGGCGACCGAACCGCCAGCCTAAAGCTCTATCCAGGCGGGCGTGGCTGGCACTGTTTTGGATGTAACCGAGGCGGGAGTGTGATAGACTTTGTGGCTCTTGACCTGGGACTTTCTCCCCTAGATGCCGTCAAACGGCTTAATACGGACTTTGCCCTGGGCCTACCCATTGACCGGCAGCAGACCCCCGCAGAGCGCCGGGAGGCCGAACAAGCGGCCCAGCGGCGGCGGGAAGTAGCTGATACTTACCGCGCCTTTGAACAGTGGCGAACCGATACCATCAACAGATTAAATGCTTGCTTTCGTGGAGCGCACCTGTTACAGATTTCCAGCCTTGACCGGCTGACCGAGCGGGAGGCGCTGGCACTACGGGAACAAGCTACCGTTGAATACTTCTCCGACCTTCTATCATTTGGAACACTAGCGGAGCAAGTCGCGGTTTTCCGAGATAGGAAGGAGGTGGAGATCCTTTGCAACAGGATTTTACCCAGTACGCCGATGAAATCAGACGTGGCTTGATAGAGGACGCAACCGCACCGCCTCCAGAGGCAGAACCGCCGAAGCCGTCACTATCTACCATCTCCGCCGCTGACCTCCAGCGCAAGGCCATACCCCCGATTCGTTTCATTGTGGACAAGCTCTTGACCGTGGGCCTTAGTATTCTGGCCTCTCCGCCGAAATATGGCAAAAGCTGGATGGTACTTGACCTGGGCTTGTCCGTGACCACAGGAGGGCGTTTCCTGGGTTACCAGACCAACAGAGCCGAGGTTTTATATCTGGCTTTGGAGGACTCCGAGCGGCGGCTAAAGGCCCGTATGTGCAAGCTGCTGGCCGGAAAACCGGCCCCCGCCGGATTCCACTTTGCTACCACGGCCCACGACGCAGATAACGGCCTGTTTGATGAATTGGAGGGCTTTTTGAAAGACCACCCGGACACAGGTTTAATTATCGTTGACACCCTCCAACGTGTACGGGGAATCGCCCACGGTAAAGAAGGGGCTTATGCCGCCGATTATCGGGAAGTTGGAGCATTAAAGGCGTTTGCAGACAGTCACAATGTGGCCCTTCTACTTGTCCACCATCTACGGAAGATGAAGGACGACAGCGACCCGTTCAACATGATTTCCGGCACCAACGGTATCATGGGCGCTGCTGACACTACGATGGTTTTGTCAAAAGAGAAACGGGACGACGAAAACGCCACCTTGTCTATTGTGGGCCGGGACGTGGAGAGCGCCGATGCGGTGTTACACTTTAACCGGGATTCTTGCAAATGGGAAAATCTGGGTGATGCCGATTGGTTTGCAGAGCAACAGGCCCGCCGAGAGTATCAGGAAAGCCCCACAGTTAAGACCATCAAAAAATTATTGGCACAGTCCACGGATGGGGAATGGGGTGGGACAGCACAACAGCTACTTGACGCCGGTACATATATTGCCCGCACACGTCTGGCCGCGTCTGCCCGTGACCTGACCAGCCAACTCAAACAGATGGACAAGCTCCTGTTTGAGTACGACAACATCATCCACGAAAGAAAGAGCAATGGCACCGGCGGCGGGAAACATTTATTCTACTATGGCAACCTTGCCCCGCTTGAGGAAATGGAGCCAGACGAAAACAACCCGTTTCTACCCACCTAAAAACACCGTTGCAACCGTTGCGACCGTTGGAACCGTTGATATATAAGGGCTATTTTGGTAAATCATGTAATTCTTGCAACGATATCAACGAAGCCAACGGAACCAACGGGCAACGATGCCCCCCTAAAAGAAGGCCAAAACAAATGGGCGGCTATCGCCTGGATGTGCAAAAACCAGCTAGGGCGCCGGAATCTGACGCCAGAACAGAAAACCTATCTGACCGGGAAACAATACGAAGCTGAACGAAAGACTTCAGGGGGTCAACTTGAAAACAGAAATGCGCAAAAACGAGTTGACCAGAGTGGTCAACTCGTTTCGGGAGGAACCACCCGCCAGCGCATGACGCAAGGCGGATTAAAAAACAAAAACAGGGAAGAAGATACTGGCCGATTCACCACAAATGACCAGATTGGTCATTTGTGGCAGGACACAACTAGAAAAAAGATTGCAGAGCAATTTGGCGTTGGTGAAGGAACTGTACAGCGTTCGGAATATTACTTGCAGGGCCTTGACCAGGCCGAAAGAGGTTGTGGAAGAAAAACATCCGCAACCTCAACACGGAAAAACAATGCAGAAAAGGGCAATTTACCATTCTGACCAAAATGGTCAAAATGGAATGACAACCCACCAGCGCAACCGTCAACCGTGGTTTGTAACAATGCGGTTGACCGATTGGACGGAGATTTACAACAATACCGAAAGGAGATATTGACAATGTTTTACATCAAAATTGGAAAGAAAAAGCGCAATCTTCGGGAGGACAATATTTATACCCGCTGTCCGATTTGCGGACGTGAACACGCCGTAGACCTCCAGGAGATTTTGAAGGGAGGTGACGCCGATTTGTACGGAACATCAGTATATTGCCCGGAGTGTTCCGAGCGGCAAAAGGCAAGCGACAACCTGTAAATTTACAGAAAAGCACAGAGAAAGGGGGGATAAGATGAAAGTATCAGATGAAGCCATCATTGCGGCGGTACTCTCCAACAGCACAAACCGGGATGCGGCGAGAGCTTGCGGATTGTCAGAAAAGCAATTTTACACCCGATTGTCACAGCCGGAATTAAAGGCAAAACTTGCGACGGCCCGTACACAGCTATTAGAGGGCGCGGCAAGCGTCATACAAGCCCGTGTGGGCGAGGCCGTGGAAACTATGGCAAATATCATGCACGACAAAGAAGCGCCGCCACAGACGCGATTAAACGCCGCTGACGGGATTATCCGTAACGCCTTGAAGATGAATGAAACGGTTGATATTCAAGGCCAGATTGCGGAACTTAATAGGGCGGTATTCCAGAATGAATAGTAGTATTGAGAGACAGCTTGCGGCATTGAAACGGGAGATAAAGGCCAGACAGGGCGGCAAAGACGTGTTAGCCAAGCTGGACGTTACCCAGCATATAGCGCCGGTCTATCTGCCCTTACACGCCGATATAGAGGCCAACAGACACACCGTGTATAACCTCCCCGGCGGGCGTGGCTCTTGTAAATCCTCTTTCGTTTCCCTTGAAATCGTCAACGGCATTATGGCAGACCCCACCGGCCACAGCAACGCCATTGTGTTCCGGCTTTACGGTAACACCTTGCGGGAAAGCGTATTCTCTCAGATCGCCTGGGCCATTGATACCCTGGGCGTGGGCCACCTCTGGAAAAGCCGTATTGCCCCCATGCAATGGGTATATACCCCGACCGGGGCGCAAATTGTTTTCCGTGGTCTGGACGATGCTAGCAAATTAAAGTCAATCAAGCCCACACGGGGGACTTTCCGCTTCATATGGCTGGAGGAATTTTCAGAGCTGCCAGGGCCGAACACCCTTAGAAACGTGATGCAATCGGTACAACGCGGCGGCGACACCTTCACCGTGTTTAGATCGTTCAACCCGCCCATTTCAAAGAACAACTGGGCCAACGTCTACATACAAGAGCCGGACGAGCGGGCCACAACACTATTGACCGATTACACCATGATCCCCCCGGAATGGCTGGGCGATGCCTTTTTGTACGAGGCGGAGCGGTTAAAGGCCATCAACCCCACGGCATACCAGCATGAATACATGGGCATACCCACCGGCACCGGCGGCGAAGTCTTCCCCGCTCTGGAAATCCGGGAAATCACGGACGCAGAAATAACACAGATTGAGTACATTTACCAGGGCCTTGATTTTGGCTTTGCGCAAGACCCAGCCTGTTTTCTCCGTGTGGGCTATGACCGGCGGCGGGAGGTTATCTATCTGATTGATGAAATCTATCGGAAGGGCATGAGCAACCGCCAGATTGCCGACGCCATCAAAGGGAAGGGATATGACCGGGCAGAAATGGCTTGGACGGGGCGAGGTTATGAACGTGAACTTGTCCCTGTGATATGCGACAGTGCCGAACCGAAAAGTGTTTCAGACCTGCGAGACCTGGGCTTGCTTGCCTGGAGCTGTCACAAAGAACCGAACTGCGTTCAATATCGTGTGAAGTGGCTACAACATCGTACAATCGTAATAGACCCGAAACGGACACCCAACGCATACCGGGAGCTTGTAAATTATTCCTATGAGGCGGACAAAGACGGGAATTTTTCAAGCCTCTTGCCTGACCGTGATAACCATTCGATAGATGCCCTTGCTTATGCTTTAGATCGGGTTATCTACCGGCGGGAAAATCCAGCATAGAAAGGAGGGAGCCGACACGGGAAGTTTAGAAATTATATGCCATAATTGCGGAGCCGTCACCGAGATAACCCCGGACATTATCATGGAGACCGACAAGCTCCAACCGGGGGTAATTCCGTACAGATGCCCCCATTGTCTCGCAAGAATGAATAAGCGAACATGGGACAAGTTGGTATTTGCCTTTTGGACTTTTGAAGAAGTCAACAAAGAATTGCGGGAATGGCATACCGGCTATGACAATCACCCGCTGATGCAAGCGCAGATTAAGACCCACTATGTACCAAAAAACAAAATATTATTTTAAAAAGGAGAATTACGACATGAACAAAAACCATTTTGACAACCTGGCAAAGGCCAGCACCGACTTTATTAAATCCGTAGATAGCATTATTCCCGACGTGCAGAAGAACGCGGCAGAGGATAAGAATTGGGCCGAATTTGTCCAGAAAGACCGGCGAGAGGCCCGCGCCGCTTATGTTGCGGCCACCATCAACGAGGGCGCGGCCACGGCCAAGCGAAAGGCAGATGCAGAGCTTGACGCCATGAGAGCCGCCTTTAAGAAGTACATGACCACCACCAGCGACCCCGGAGCCTTGCAGAGCCTCCAGGCGCTTATTGGCGCGGGCGTGAAGCTGTCCAGGGCGGAGGTGGAGGCATACGCCGCCAGCAACGATTATGCCACCTTGCGCCTTTTGGAGCCGCACAGCCAGGGCAGAGTAAAGGCCCCCGACCTGACCCGCTTTGAAACCGATATGAAAGAGATTGCCTTTTATTTTGGGGGCTTGTCCAGCTATTCCGGCCCCGCTTGCGAACTGGCCGACTACACCACGGCCCACTATTTTGGGCTACCCTCCAAAACGGCGGGAACCATCGTAAAGGGCAAGGCCGACCACTTCCAGGCAATGCTTGACGAAATCGCCGCCCGCTGGAGCATGGTAAAGGAGGGGTAAAGCATGACAGACCGGCAGGAGAGCCGTGCAAAGGGGGAGGCCACCCGCAAGGAAAATGCAAAGGCCAAAGCCGCCCGCTATGAGCAAGAGCGCCAGGACAAGGCCCTTGTGGCCCAGGCCATGCGGGGCATTCTGGGCGACGATGGAGCCACCGCCCGCGAAAAGATTTTTGCGGCCCTGACCCTGGACAATATCGAAATTGGCGATTTAGTCCCCTGGAGGGCCGCGAGGCTTTACGACAGCGACACCGACACCGCCGCATTTGCGAGGGCCGTGAGCGCCATTACAGAGGTAAAGGGACAGGCAGAAACAGAAAATCAAGTCTTCAAAATGAAGACTTAAAGGGCCCATTTTGAGCCTTTTCACTTTTGGTGTTAGTGGGTCCATTTTGGACCCACTAACCGACATTGGTAAATGACCAAAGCGGTCAACGCTAACGCTGTAGTTGGTAGAGCCCAAAATGAGCCCCACCAAAGCGCGTTAGATAGAGAGAGCCGGGGGTGGTAGGTCCGAAACGGACCTACCAAAACAACGAAAGATTCACAGGACCGGGGAACCCTCCCCGGCCCATTTTTAGGTCCAGCTCAATCCTTTGCTCAATCCTTTTGAGAAAACCGCATTTTTGACAAAAATCCGTTTTCCATCAAAAAGTTATAAAAACTATAAGAAAAACCACCCAAAACCTTTAGTTTTGAGTGGTTTTCATTGGAGCTGCTAGCCAGATTCGAACTGGCGACCTCATCCTTACCAAGGATGCGCTCTACCTGCTGAGCTATAGCAGCATTTTTCAGACAGCTTCGCTATTATAGCGCAGGATCTGAAAAATGTCAAGAGTTTTTCCGTGCTTCCTGGGGAATTTTTTGTATGGACTTGTCGTGGATTTTTTCTTGAACCTTATTTCAGCGCGGGGATGGTAACCGTCCCCTCCCATTCCCCGTCCCAGAGGACGGTGAAGACGTACACCGGCTGGAAAAAGCCCTTGGAATCGGCTTGGTAGGTAAGGGTATAGTCCAGAATCTGGGCCGTCTTGGCGGCAAAGTCGTCATACACGAAAAATTGGCCCTTTCGCAGCCGCTCATAGGCTTCCTTGGGGGAGCGGATCGGAACGGCTTTCTCTACTTCCTCCGCCTGGGGGA
The DNA here is from genome assembly GCA_947632695.1 of uncultured Oscillospiraceae bacterium. Lineage (GTDB taxonomy): Bacteria > Bacillota > Clostridia > Oscillospirales > Oscillospiraceae > Faecousia. Next base: position 21,450 of record CANRQC010000003.1, read on the forward strand.
CTCGGTATTCTACATCCTTAATCTTGCCCTCGGCCAGATAGGAGACCCGGATGGTCCCGCCAAGAGGATATTCCTCCGTCGCTGGGAGGGTGAAGGTGTGCCACTGTTTCCCATCATAAGAGAAGTCCGCCTCCGCCGGGATCTGGATCTGGATCTCGGAGAGCAGCTCCGTCAGGGTTTGACGGTCCGCCTGCCGGTAATCCATGCCCTGCCAGGCGTCGTAATTGCTAAGGGTGAAGCTGCCGTCGGCATAGGAAACGATCATCTGCCAGCCGGGGGCGCCATAAGTGGTGTAAATCACTTGGTGGTCATAGTACATTCTCTCCATCGGAAATTCCGGGTCCTTTTTTGGGTCCACCACGTCGATCCACTGCTGGAGCAGGGCGTCGCAGTCCGCCTGGGAGAACCGTTTGCCCCTGCAAATGGAGGCCTCCCCGGCCTGATCGGGCAGGTCGCAGGAGACGGTCCAGGCCACGTCCCGGACGTCCACGGTGTAGGACGGGGCGATGGCCAGGTTGCCGTAGGGCTGGAGGAAGTACAGCCCCACAAAGCCCAGAACCACGGCCAGGAAGCTCCCCAGCACCGCGCCGGCAGGAAGATACGCCTTCTTCGGCGCTTTTTCCAGGAGCAGCAGGACCATCGTCACCGCCGCCCAGCCCAGGACGGCTCCCAGGGTGTTGCACATGAGATCGTCCACATCGAAGGTTCCCGCGCCCAGCAGAAATTGGGCGGACTCAATAAGCAGGCTCAGGCCCAGGGCCGCCAGCAGGGAAACATACCATTTCCGCAGCCGCCGCCCGGTCAGGGGCAGCAGCACCCCCAGGGGGATGAACACCGCCGTGTTCAAAATGGGGTTGAGCCAGCTTTGCAGGGTGAAGCCGTTCCATGCCTCCCGGAGGGCTCGGAAAAGGTGGAGACTCACAGCTCCCTGCCGCTGCCCAAAATTCAGATACCCAAAGCTGAGATCCCGAAGTACGGTGACATACGCCAACCCCGCCAGGTAGCACAGCAGCCCCCAGAGGAAAAAGCAGCGCAAGACGGACACCTTTTTCTTGCCCACGAATTTTATCAGAGCGGCCCCAAGAATGACGGCCAGCAGAAGCCCGCCCCATATTGGGAGCAGGACGCTCACTGCGGATAACAGCAGGCTCAGAAGATACCTTATAAAATTAGCCATAGACCTTTCCCGTCCTTTCCGCCCTCAAAATAGCACGTTCCATTTTCACCGTCAAGGGGGTTAAGGGATTCTTATAGAAACCTTAAAATTCTTAAAAATCAAAGCCGCGGACCTGTTTTAGTCCGCGGCCAGCTCTTCGATTTCTTCCTCTGTCAGCTCCCGGAAGCCGCCTCTGGGCAGGTCCCCCAGGGTGAGAAACCCCTCCTGCCGCCGTTCCAGATAGGTCACCGGCAGGCCCTGGGCGGCCAGCATCCGGCGGACCTGATGATACTTCCCCTCCCGGAGGATCACCAGGCTCTCCCCGGGGCCCAGGGGTCGAAGCACGGCGGGCAGGCACTTGGTCCCGTCCCCCAGGACCAGCCCGGAGGCGAAGGCGTCCACATCCGCCGGACCCGCCGCACCCTCGTGCCGGGCATAGTACACCTTCTCCACCCCCCGCCGGGGAGAGATGAGCCGGTGGAGCAGCTCCCCGTCGTCGGTCAGGAGCAGCAACCCTTCGGTGGCCTTGTCCAGACGGCCCACGGGATTTAAGTCCCGGTGTTTTTCCGGCAGCAGGTCCAGAACGGTGGGGGCGCTCCGGTCCTGGGTGGCGGTGAGATACCCCGCCGGCTTGTTCAGCAGAACTACCCGCCGTCCCCTTTTCCCCAGCGCCGCCCCGGAGAGGGTGATTATTTGGGCGGCAGGGTCGATCTTCCGCCCACCGTCGGTCTCCGGCACGCCGTCCACCGCCGCCTGGCCCGCCTTTAAAAGCTGCCGCACCTGGCTTCGGGACAGCCCGCTGGCCTGAGAGAGAAATTTATCCAGCCGTTCCATATTGCCTCCAATATTCCGGTTCTATCCTCCGGGACAAGGGAATAGGCTTAACTGCCAATTCAAAACAGGAGGGATGAACTATGATGGTAATGACCGCGAAGGTCGATAAGAAAAAGATCGCCCTGATCCTGACGGCAGTGGCGGTGGTGATTGTGGCGCTGGTGCTGTTCCTGCGGAGCGGGGATTCCTCGGCCCCTACGGCGGCGCCCTCGGTGGCCACCAACGACGGGCGGGTCAAGTTCCTGACGAGCTTCGGCTGGGACGTGGCCAACTCCCCGGTGGAGAGCAGTCAGGTCCGGATCCCCAAGGAGCCCACGGAGGTATTTGAGCGCTACAACGCCCTGCAAAAGAGCCAGGGCTACGATCTGAGCCAGTTTGCCGGGAAAACGGTGATGCGCTACGTCTATAAGATCAACAACTATCCCGGCGCCACGGATCCGGTCTACGCCACTGTGCTGGTCTACAAGGATCAGATCATCGGCGGGGACGTGACGGACACCGCCGCCAAGGGCGTGATCCGGGGCTTCCAGATGCCCCAGAATATCCCCGCGGCCTCCCAGCCCACCAAGCCCACCGCTCAGGAGCCTGCCCCGTCCCAGGGGACCGTGCCGCCCTCCACCTGACGCCTCCCGCTCCCGGCTCCGCCGGGAGCTTCTTTGCTGTTGACAATCCGGCAGATGCGTGGTATGCTATAAGAAATGAATCAGGTGTCTTCAGGGCAGGGTGAAAATCCCGACCGGCGGTACAGTCCGCGAGCGCTCCGGCGCAGAATCGGTGCAACTCCGATACCGACAGTGAGGGCAGTCCAGCCGCTTTGGCGGCGGGCTCCGAGTCTGGATGGAAGAAGATGCGTGGCGGGACCACGTTTATTTTCGCGCCCTGGGGTTCTCCCCGGGGCGTATTTTTGATTTACGAGGTGTTTCAAAATGTTGGAAAATTTGCGGACTCTTTGGACCCAGGTCCAGGCCAATCTGGCGTTTTTGGGGATGTGTGTGCTGATCTGCGCCGCCCTGGGCCTGGCGGCCTGGCTGGCGGAGCGGTATCTGCCGGGAAGGCGGACGATCTCCGCCACCCGGCGGGCGGCCATCGTGGCGGTCTGCGCCGCGCTGGCGGCGCTGTTGCAGCTGTGGGATTTCCCGCTCCCGTTCCTGGCGCCGGATTTTTACAAGGTGGACTTTTCCGAGGTGCCGCTGATGCTCTGCGGGATGTACATCGGCCCCACCGCCGTGGTGGTGGGGGAAGCGGTCAAGACCCTGCTGAAGCTGCTCCTCAAGGGCACCAGCACCGCCTTTGTGGGGGAATTTGCCAATTTTGTGGTGGGCTGCGCCTACGCCCTGCCGGCGGCTGTCGTCTACCAGGTGGCCCATACCCGGAAGGGGGCCTACTGGGGCCTGGCCCTGGGCACGGCGGTGATGACGGTGTTTGGGAGCCTGTTCAACGCCTTTTTCCTGCTGCCCAAATTCGCGGAGCTCTACGGGATGCCCCTGGACGCCATTTTGGCCATGGGCACGGCCATCAATCCGGCCATTACCGGCCTGGGCAGCTTTGTGGCCCTGGCGGTGGCGCCGCTGAATTTCCTCAAGGGGCTGGTGGTGTCCTTGCTGACGGCGCTGCTGTATAAAAAGGTGGCCCGGCCCCTGTTTGGGAAGGAATGACCCTCCGCGCCCCGGATGCCGCCGGATTTAAGACCATTCTAGCATAATTCCCCCACCGCCGTCAACCTTTGGAAATATTCCCGATCTTTTTTTGAAAAGATGTGCTACAATATAAAAAAAGGGGGAATGGACTGTGCCGCTGAACATTGTCCGCAACGACATCACCAAAATGAAGGTGGACGCCATCGTGAACGCCGCCAATCCCAGCTTGCTGGGCGGCGGAGGCGTGGACGGGGCCATCCACCGGGCGGCGGGGCCGGAGCTGCTGGAGGAGTGCCGAAGCCTAGGCGGCTGCGAGACCGGTTCCGCGAAAATCACCGGCGCTTACCGCCTGCCCTGCAAATATGTGATCCATACCGTGGGCCCTGTGTGGCACGGCGGCTTTTTTGGGGAGCGGAAGCTGCTATCGTCCTGCTACCGGGAGAGCCTGGATCTGGCCCTGGACGCGGGCTGCGAGAGCGTGGCCTTTCCGCTGATCTCCGCGGGGGCCTACGGCTATCCCAGGGACCGGGCCCTGGACGTGGCGGTGGAAACCATCGGGGCGTTTCTAAGGGATCATGAAATGACGGTGTACCTGGTGGTCTTCGACCGGGCCTCCTTCCGGATCGGGGAGCGGCGGTTCCAGGCCATTGAGAGCTACATTGACGATCACTATGTGGATCTGCGCCTGGACAAGACCAGAAGAGACCAGAGCGTGGGCTTCCCCCCGCCGCTGGCGGCGGCGCCAATGGCCTATACCCAGGAATGCGCCGCCCCCGGGAATCTCCGGGAGGCGCTGGCCATGATCGACGAGAGCTTTTCCGAGATGCTCCTGCGGAAAATCGACGAGAAGGGCATGACCGACGCCCAGTGCTACAAAAAGGCCAACATCGACCGGAAGCTCTTTTCCAAGATCCGCTCGGACCGGCTCTATAAACCCAGCAAGCCCACGGCTCTGGCCTTTGCCATCGCCTTGGAGCTGCCCTTGGGGGAGACTCGGGAGCTGCTGGAAAAGGCGGGCTTCGCCCTGTCCCACAGCAGCAAATTTGACATCATCGTGGAGTACTTTATTCGCCAGGGCAACTACAATATCTATGAGATCAACGAGGCCCTCTTCGCCTTCGATCAAAGTCTGCTTGGAAATTAAATGTCGCCTGCCAGGCGACCACTTCTTGAAAAACGGAAGGTATAATGTGGCTGTAAGAACCAAACAGCCACATTATATTTTTAAGGAGGAATTTCCAATGAAAAAGAATTTGACGGAGCTGGTATTCATCCTGGACCGGAGCGGGTCCATGGCCGGTCTGGAGTCGGACACCATCGGCGGCTTCAATGGGATGCTGGAGAAGCAGCGGCGGGAGCCGGGGGCGGCCCTGGTCTCCACGGTGCTGTTCGACAATGTAAGTCAGGTCCTCCACGACCGGGTCCCGCTTAGCAAGGTGGCCCCTCTGACGGACCGGGACTACACCGTTCGGGGCTGCACCGCCCTGCTGGACGCCATCGGCGGGGCCATCCATCACATCGGCAACATCCACAAGTATGCCCGGCCCGAGGACGTGCCGGAACACACCCTGTTCATCATCACCACCGACGGCATGGAAAACGCCAGCCGGCAGTATACCGGCGACCGGGTCCGGGCCATGATCCAGCGGCAGAAGGAAAAATATGGGTGGGAATTTCTGTTCCTGGGGGCCAACATCGACGCGGTCCAGACGGCGGGCCGGTTCGGCATCGGCGCGGACCGGGCGGTGAACTACCACGCCGACAGCCGGGGCACCCGGCTCAACTATCAGGTCCTCAGCGACGCCATTGGCGCGGTCCGGGCCTCCCAGCCCTTGAGCGCCGGCTGGAAGCAGCGGATCGAGCAGGACTATGAGGAAAGGAAGAAGAAATAAAGAAAGCGCCGGCCCCCTTCGTGGATCGCTTCCGGTGGCCGGCAGTATTCGAGGCTGGTCTGACAGAGCCATACCAGCCTCGGACTTTTTTAACAAAACGGAAAGGAGCGGTCTTCCAGCGGCCCTTTACGGCACCCAGGGCCCCTGGGGAGGACGGGTAGACTCCCAGGTGGGGGGTTGAGGCGTCCAGGTGGGCTGGGGCGGGATCTGATCTTGCCGGGGCGGCATTCCCAGGTCCTTATTCCGCAGGGCAAACAGCAGGAACGGCTCGGTGACGCGCAGGAAAATGCTCAGCAGCAAAAAGACCACCGCGCTGCCGGGATCGCAGGAGCGATAGATGTCGTACAGGCAGAAATACTGGATGATGGTCAGGGGAATGCTCAGGCACAGATCCAGCAGGATCGAGCCGCTCATGCTGAGCACCGGGCCCAAAAGCAGATTCAGGGTCTGCTCCTCGGTCATGTTCATGGGCGGGTTCAGGGCGAAGCCGATCACGGCCCCCATGGCCCGCGCAGCCTGGAAGCTGACCGCAAGCTCCAGCACATGCTGCAAAATGCTCAGCACCAGCAGGGCCTTGCGCTTGTTGCGGATCTGGCCCTGAACCACATACTGGTATTGATCGGAGATGCAGCCCCACATCCATGCCCAGCCGATGGGCAGCCAGGCCAGCCAGGGATGGTTGACGCCCCGCCGCCGGGCGATGGTTTGGACCGCCAGCGCTTCCAGCACATAGGTCAGGATCAAGAAGCCCAGGGCCAGCAAGATTGACGGCAAATACAAAAGCGCGGCCACAGTATCGACAGCAGGTTCCATAGGCAATGCCTCCTTTTTTCTTTTTCGCAGCTCTAGTATACCACTTTATTTCCAAAAAAGCAAGGGGACCGGGGCGGGGGAGGGGCAATCTGACCGATAAAAAACCTTCATTTTCAAGGCGGCCCAAAAGGACTTGGGATATTTCCATAAAAAAGCCCTGAGATTTTGCAATAAAATGTCAAAAGGTACTTGCAAAATGCGCAAAAGCCGTGTATAATAGTTACGGAATTTTGTGGAATCCGTTTTTGTGCAGATTTAAAGATGGGGGCTTGTATCATATGTCCAACAGTGTGTTTCAGAGCGTGATTTTGCAGCTCAAGGACGTGACGGACCGGGTATTCGGCGTCATCGATACGGAGGGGTATGTGATCTCCTCCACAGATACCATGCTTCTGGGGGAGCGTTGGGCGGACTGCGCCCTGAAGGCCTCCGCGGCTGGCGAGGGGATCGTCACCTACCACCAGAAGGCGTTCAAGGCCATTCTGAACAGTTCCAATTACTTTGAGTACGCCGTGTTCTGCACCGGGGACGACGAAACCGCCAAGTCCTTCTGCGCCATGGCCCACATCGCCCTGAACGAGGCCAAGACCTTCTATGAGGAGAAGCACGACCGGGGCACCTTCGTGAAAAACATCATCATGGACAATATCCTGCCCGGCGACATTTATATCCGGGCCAAGGAGCTGCACTTCTCCACGGACACTCCTCGGGCGGTATTTCTGGTGCGGCAGGTGGGCCACGCGGAGGTGACGGCGGTGGATGTGCTGACCGGTCTGTTCCCCGACCGGACCCAGGACTTTGTGCTGAGCATCAACGAGACAGACATCGCCGTGGTGAAGCAGATCAGCCCAGGCACTCCCGACGGGGAGCTGGAGCGGCTGGCCAAGACCATGGAGGACACCCTGAAAAACGATCTGTACGTCAAGACGGTGATCGGCATCGGCACCGTGGCGGAGCATCTGCGGGAGCTGGCGGATTCCTATAAGGAGGCCCAGACCGCCATCGACGTAGGCAAGGTCTTCGACACGGAAAAGTCCATCATCAACTATGAGAACCTGGGTATCGGCCGGCTGATCTACCAGCTGCCCACCACGCTGTGCGAGATCTTCCTGTCCGAGATCTTCAAGAAGAGCGCCATCGACTCCCTGGACCAGGAGACGCTGTTCACCATCAACAAGTTCTTTGAGAACAACCTGAACGTCTCCGAGACCTCCCGGAAGCTGTTCGTCCACCGGAACACCCTGGTGTACCGCCTGGAGAAGATCAAGAAGCTGACGGGCCTGGACCTGCGGCAGTTCGACCACGCCATCGTCTTTAAGGTGGCGCTGATGGTCCGCAAATACCTGGCGTCAAGGGAAAATCGATAAAAATACCGGCGGGAAAGGGAGGCCTTTCCCGCCGATTTTTGCGGTGCCGGGGGCGGAGCGCGAAGGGCGACGGGAAGCGGGACCTTTCGCCGGAGCGCCCCCGGTTCCACCTTTTCCCACGCAAAATATCGGTTTTTTTGGTGGATTTGCTATTGACAGGTCATTTACAATGTGTTACAATTTGGTTACATCAATTTGGGAGCGAATATACATATGATTGCCTTTACCGATGTTGAAAAGTCCTACACCGTGGGGACCAAGGCCCTGCGGGGGATTTCCTTACAGATCGAGGACGGGGAATTTGCCTTCCTGGTGGGCCCCTCCGGCTCCGGCAAATCCACCATTATCAAGCTGATTACCGGCGAGCTGAAGCCTACCGCCGGCTCTGTTCATGTCAACGGGTACTCTCTGGAGCGGATCCGCAAGCGGGAGATCCCCTACCTGCGCCGGACCCTGGGGGTGGTGTTCCAGGATTTCCGGCTGATCGGCACCAAGACGGTTTACGACAACGTGGCCTTCGCCATGCGGGTCATCGGCGCCCGGGAGAAGGAGATCAAGGAGCGGGTGCCCTATGTGCTGGATCTGGTGGGGCTGGAGAGCAAGAGCCGCCGCCACCCCGGGGAGCTGTCCGGCGGCGAGCAGCAGCGGCTGGCCATCGCCCGGGCCCTGGTGAACAACCCCTCAACCATCATCGCCGACGAGCCCACCGGCAACCTGGACCCCGCCCGGTCCTATGAGATCATGCTCCTGCTGCAGGAGATCAACAATCTGGGCAACACCATGCTGGTGGTCACCCATGAGCACGATCTGGTGGAGCAGTTCTCCAAGCGGGTCATTGCCATCAACGAGGGCCTAGTCATCAGCGACGGAATGGATGGGTATTACGACTATGAAAATCAATAACTTAGGATATCTGCTGGTAGAGGGCATCAAGGGCATTTTCCTCCGGGGCTTTATGTCCTTCGCCGCCGTGTGCGTCACGGTGGCCTGCCTGCTGATCGTGGGCAGCTTTTCCAGCCTGATTTATAACGTGAACATCATGGTGGAGGATCTGAACAAGACCAACGAGATCATGGTGTATGTGGACAGCGAGCTGTCCGAGGCGGAGGCCCGCAGCGTGGGCACCGAGCTGAACCGGATCGACAACGTCCTGCAGGCCACCTTCGTGTCCCGGGACGTGGCTCTGGCGGAATTTATCGCCGACCATGCCGACGAGGCCGAGGCCTTCAGCGGCGTGGAGCCGGAGACCCTGCGCCATCGCTTCGTGGTGACTCTGGAGGACAACTCCAAAATGGAGCAGACCGACGAGCTGATCCAGCAGATCCCCGGCGTTGCCAAGACCAGCGCCGCCTATGAGCTGGCGGAGGGCTTTACCACCTTGCAGCGGGTACTGCACATCGCCTCTATCGCGGTGATCGCGGTGCTGCTGCTGGTGTCGCTGCTGATTATTTCCAACACCGTCAAGCTGGCCATGTACGACCGGCGGGACGAGATCGCCATTATGAAAATGGTGGGCGCCACCAACGGCTTTATCCGTCTGCCCTTCGTGGTGGAGGGCTTCTTCCTGGGCATGATCGGCGCGGCGGTGGCCTTTGGCCTGGAGTGGCTGATGTACGACGCCCTGGTGGAGCAGCTGGAATCGGTGGATTCCCTGAACCTGCTGAACTTCGTGCCCTTCAGCGAGCTGCTGGTGCCCATGGTGGCCACCTTTGCGGCGGCGGGCGCGTTCGTGGGCATTGTGGGCAGCTGGACCTCCATCCGGAAGTTCATGGATGTGTAACGGAGGCGCGGGATGAAAAAGCATCGGACGATGATCGCGCTGGCGCTGATCCTGGCGCTGACAGTGTCCATGGCGGGCGCTGCCATCCCGGAAGCCGAAGCCGCCTCCTCCAGCGAGATCCGGGAGCAGCTGGAGGAGCTGGAGGCGGAGCAGGAGGACTATCAGGCCCAGATCGACGCCCTGGAGCAGCAGATCGCGGAAAATCTGTCCTCCATGCAGGAGATCGTGGAGCAGAAGAACCTGATCGACCAGCAGGTGACGCTGCTGAACAGCCAGATCGCCAACGTGAACGAACGCCTGGCCGCCTACGCCGTGCTGATCGCGGACAAGCAGGAGGAGCTGGAGGCGGCCCAGGCCCGGCTGGAGGAGCTGAACGAAAAGAACCGGGAACGGATCCGGGCCATGGAGGAAAACGGCGCCTTGTCCTACTGGTCGGTGCTGTTCAAAGCCAACAGCTTCGCGGACCTGTTGGATCGGCTGAACATGATCGAGGAGATCGCCGCCGCGGACCAGGAGCGGCTGCGCCTGCTGTCTGATGCGGCCCAGCGGGTGGCGGATGCCCAGGCGGAGCTGGAAGCGGAGCGGGACGGCCTTCAAGACGTCCGGAACGAGTTGGAAGACACCCAGGCGGAGCTGGATCAGAAGCGGGCGGAGGCCGATGCTCTTCTGGATCAGCTCCGGGCCAAGGGCGAGGAATTTGACCTGTACATGGAGGAGGCGGAGGAGCGCCAGGCGGATGTGATGCTCCGGATCGCCCAGAAGGAAGACGAGCTGGACGAGGCCGAGTATCAAGAATGGCTGGCGACCTATGTTCCCCCGGAGACCTCCTCCGGCGGCGGTGGGTATTTCACCAGCGCTACCCCCAACCCCGGCGGCTGGATCACCCCGGTGCCCTGGTACATCATTACCAGCCCCTTCGGACCCCGGATCCACCCCATCTATGGGGACTATCGGATGCACTACGGCGTGGACATGGCCTGTGACGAGGGCACGCCCATTTACGCCACCCGGGGCGGCAAGGTCATTGTTGCGGAGTATGACAGCTCCTGCGGCAACTATGTGACCATTGACCACGGGGACGGGTATCGTTCCATTTACATGCACATGACCTATTTTGTGGTGTCCTACGGCGAGTATGTGGCTGCCGGGCAGGTCATCGGCTATGTGGGGGAGACCGGCGACGCCACCGGGCCCCATTTGCACTTCGGCATCTCCTATAATGGAACTTATGTAAACCCCATGGAGTATGTGGGCTAAGGAGTCTCCATGAAACATCGCAAATTCTGGATTGCGCTGCTGGCGGCCTTGCTGGCGGCGGCAATGCTGCTGCCCATGCTGGTCAGCCTGATTCCCACCGCCCACGGCGCCACCTCGGACGAGATCCGGGCCGAGATCGACGAGCTGGAAGCCCAGTCCGACGAGCTCTCCGCCCAAATGGCGGCCCTGGAGGCCCAGATTTCCGACAATATGTCGGAAATGCGGCAGGTCGTGGAGCAAAAATACGTTATCGACCAGCAGGTGAACCTGCTGTACGCCCAAATTGAAAATATCAACCAGCGGCTCTCGGCCTACGCCGTGCTGATCGCGGATAAGCAGGAGCAGCTGGACGCGGCCCAGGCCCGGGTAGAGGAACTGAATGAAAAGAACCGGGAACGGATCCGGGCCATGGAGGAAAACGGCACGGTTTCCTATTGGTCCGTGCTGTTCAGAGCCAACAGCTTTTCCGATCTGCTGGACCGGATCAACATGATCCAGGAGATCGCGGCGGCGGACCAGCGGCGCTTAGAGCAGATGCGGGAGGCCGCCGAGCAGGTCCTCTCCGCCCGGGAGGAGCTGGAAGAGGAGCGGGACCAGATGGCCGAGACCCGGGCTTCTTTGGAATCGGCCCAGGCGGAGCTGGCGGAGAAGCGGGCGGCGGCGGACGAAATGCTGGACTCCCTCCAGGCCCGGCACGAGGAATTTCTGGAGATGCTGGAGCAGGCCGAGGACGCCGAGGACGAGCTTTTGCGGCAGATCGCCGAGCAGGAGGCGGAGTACGACGCCGCCAAGGACCGGGAGTATCTGGAATGGCTGGCCCGGCAGCCCAAGCCTGAGTCCAACGCCAGCAGCTACGGCACCGGCGGGGATGGCACCTGGCTTCCGCCTCTGGACTTCATCTATGTGGTCAGTCCCTTCGGTATGCGGCTGCACCCCATTCTGGGCTACTACCGGATGCACCGGGGGGTGGACCTGGACGCGGATCAGGGAGACCCCATCTACGCCAGCCGAAGCGGCGTGGTCACCGTAGCGGAAAGCGACAGCGAATCCGGCAACTATGTGGTGATCAACCACGGCGGCGGCTATTCCTCCGGGTATATGCATATGACCTACTATGTGGTTTCCAAGGGAGACTATGTGCTGGCGGGGCAGATCATCGGCTATGTGGGCTCCACTGGCCTGTCCACCGGGCCCCATCTGCATTTCAGCGTGTACTATAACGGCGAGGCCGTCAATCCCATGGATTATATCGGCGGTTGAGGATTCCCCGCGGCCCCATGGGGCTGCGGGGAAATCATTTTTTAAGAGGTGTTCTGCAATGACCGAAGAAACGAAGATCGAGGAAGCGTCCTCCCAGATCCTAGAGCTGGAGGAACAGTGCCGGAAGCTGAAAAAAAGCGCCACTTTGGAACGAATCGCCTACCTGTGCCTGATCGGGGCGCTGGCGGTGTCGCTGGTGCTGGTCAGCGTCCTGGCGGGAACCGCCTACCCCAAGGGAAGCGAACAGAGCAAGCTGGAGGCCATGAAGCAGCTGATCCTGGAGCGCTTTATCGGGGAGGCGGACGCCAAGGCCATGGAGGACGCCGCCGCCCAGGCCATGGTCAGCAGCCTGGGAGACCGCTGGAGCTATTATCTGACGGCGGAGGCATATACCGCCCACTTGGAGAACCAGAACAACGCCTATGTGGGCGTGGGCGTTACCATCCGGCAGCGGGAGGGCGTGGGCTTCGACGTGGTGGAAGTCACCGCCGGGGGCCCGGCGGAGGGGGCGGGGATCTTGCCCGGGGACGTGATCACAGCCATTGAAGGTCAGTCCGCCGCCCAGCTCACGGCGGAGGAGGCCAGAGGCCTGATCCGCGGCCAGGTGGGCACCCAGGTGGAGATCGTTGTGGACCGGCAGGGGAGCAGCCTGACCTTCTCCGTGCCTCGCCGGAGCATTCAGACCGCCGTGGCCACCGGCGCCATGCTGGAGGGGAATATCGGCCTGGTTCGGATCGTGAATTTTGACAGCCGCTGCGCCGACGAGACCAAGGCCGCCATTGAGGACCTGCTGGCCCAGGGGGCGGAGAAGCTGATTTTCGACGTGCGGAACAACCCCGGGGGCTATGTCTCCGAGTTGGTGGAGCTGGCGGACTATTTGTTGCCGGAGGGCCCGGTGTTCCGGAGCGTGGAGTACACCGGCCAGGAGGAGGTGTACACCTCGGACGCAAAATGCGTGGACGTGCCCATGGCGGTGCTGGTGAACGGGGAATCCTATTCCGCCGCGGAATTTTTCGCCGCCGTGCTGTCCGAGTACGATGTTGCCGTGGTGGTGGGCCAGCCCACCTGCGGCAAGGGCTATTTCCAGCGGACCTACGCCTTCGCCGACGGCTCCGCCATCGGCCTGTCTGTGGGCAAGTATTTCACCCCCGGCGGTGTGAGCCTGGCGGAGGCGGGGGGCCTGGTTCCCGACGTGGCGGTGGAGGTGGACGCCGATACCGCCGCCCTGATCGCCCAGGGCACCCTCCCGGCAGAGGAGGATCCCCAGATCCAGGCCGCTATTCAAGCGCTGAAATAGCCGGAAATATTGGAAAATCCCTTGACTGCCCGGCAAAAATCCACTATAATGTGGAAGCTATCTATTACTAATTACTTTGGAGGCGTCCACTATGGCAAAGGAATATAAGATCACCAGTCTGCGTCTGGCGGATTTGGAAAAGGAACTGAACTATCTCAAGACCACCCGGGAGCGGGAGATCGCCGCCATGATCGCCGAGGCCCGGTCCTACGGCGACCTGTCCGAAAACTCCGAATACGACGCCGCGAAAAACGAGCAGGCCAAGCTCTATGGCCGGATCGGGGAGATCGAGGACATTCTGTCCCACGCCGTGATCATCGAGGACGAAAACGAGGCCAACGGACGGGTGGGCCTGGGCTGCACCGTCACAGTCCTGGACGTGGAAACGGGGATCAAGACCGAGTACCGGATCACCGGCTCCCAGGAGGCCAATCCCATGGAGCACAAGCTGTCCGACGACTCTCCCTTCGGCCGGGCCATCGTGGGCAAGGCCGTGGGGGAGACCTTCACCGTCAACGCCCCCTCCGGAGCCTTTGATATGAAGGTCCTTTCCGTCACCCGCGAGGGCTGAGCCATGGCAAAGTTTACACCCCAGTCCGAGCTGCCCCTAGCCGACCAGATGCGGGTCCGCCGGGAGAAGCTGGAGGCCCTCCGTGCCGAGGGAATGGACCCGTTTCATCAGACAAAATTCGACGTGAACGCTACCTCCGCCCAGATCAAGGAGCGTTTTGAGGAACTGGAGGGCCAGACCTTCTCCCTGGCGGGCCGGATCATGAGCAAGCGGGGCATGGGCAAGGTGCTTTTCTGCGATTTGCAGGACAGCGCCGGCCGGATCCAGCTCTATGTGAAGATCGACGAGATGGAGGAGGACTCCTTCCAGCGGTTTAAAAAGTACGACATCGGGGACATCGTAGGCGTGACCGGTCCGGTCTTCCGCACCCAGCGGGGGGAGATCTCCCTGCGGGTACAGGAGGCCACCCTGCTGAGCAAGTCCCTGCTGCCCCTGCCGGAGAAATTCCACGGTCTGACCGACCGGGAGATCCGCTACCGCCAGCGGTATGTGGATCTGATCGTCAACCCCGAGGTGAAGGAGACCTTCGCCAAGCGCAGCCAGATTCTTCGGGAGCTCCGGTCCTTCCTGGATGGGAAGGGCTTCCTGGAGGTGGACACCCCCATTCTGACCCCCTTTGAGATCGGCGCTTCCGCCCGGCCCTTCGTGACCCATCACAATACCCTGGACATGGATATGGTTCTGCGCATTGAGACGGAGCTGTACCTGAAGCGGCTGGTGGTGGGCGGCATGGACCGGGTCTACGAGGTGGGCCGGATCTTCCGCAACGAGGGCATGGACCCCAAGCACAACCCGGAGTTCACCTCTATCGAGCTCTACCAGGCCTATACCGATTACCACGGCATGATGGATCTGGTGGAGGAGCTGATGAAGACCGTGGCCCAGAAGGTCTGCGGCACCCTGCAAATCACCTACCAGGGCCAGGAGATCGACCTGTCCCACTGGGAGCGGATGACCATGGTGGAGGCGGTGAAGAAGTATTCCGGCGTGGACTTCGACCAGGTGCAAAGCGACGACGAGGCCGTGGCCCTGGCAAAGGCCCATCAGGTCCCATTGCCGGAGGCGCCTACCAAGGGCGCCATTCTGGCGGAATTTTTCGACGCGTTTGTAGAGGAGAAGCTGATCCAGCCCACCTTTATCTACGACTACCCGGTGGAGACCAGCCCCCTGGCCAAGCGGAAGCCCAGCAACCCGGCTTATACCGAGCGGTTCGAGTATTTCATCAACGCCACGGAGATGGGAAACGCCTTCTCCGAGCTCAACGACCCCATCGACCAGAAGGCCCGGTTTGAAAACCAGGTGGCCCAGCGCAAGAGCCTCGACCCGGCCAGCCGAGCCCAGGTGGACTATGACTACGTCACCGCCCTGGAGTACGGCCTGCCCCCCACCGGCGGCCTGGGCTTCGGCGTGGACCGGCTGGTCATGCTCCTGACCGACAGCCCCTCCATCCGGGACGTGCTTCTGTTCCCCACAATGAAGTCCTTACCGAACGACAAGTAAGAAAAAGCCAGTGTTTATGCGGGTTTCGGGACTTTCCAAACTGA
>CANRQC010000004.1 GCA_947632695.1 uncultured Oscillospiraceae bacterium
GAGAATTTCCGCCGCATCCGTAAAATCATGCTGCCGAAAGATTATGTAAACTATAAGCTCACCGGCGTCCACTGCTGTGACTATTCGGACGCCTCCGGGATGCTGCTGCTGGACGTGGCCAACCGGCGCTGGTCTGAGGAGATGCTCGCCGTCTGCGGCGTGACCCTGGCGCAGATGCCCCGGCTTTTTGAAAGCTATGAGACGGTGGGCTGTCTGACGGCGGAGGCCGCCGGGGCGTTGGGGCTGCACCAAAGCGTCCGGGTCGTGGCCGGGGCAGGGGACAATGCCGCCGCCGCGGTAGGGACCGGTGTGGTGGGGGCCGGGGGATGCAATATCTCCCTTGGCACCTCCGGCACGATCTTCATTTCCAGCGATACCTTCCGGGTAGACCCCAACAACGCCCTGCATGCCTTTGCCCATGCGGACGGCGGCTATCACCTGATGGGCTGTATGCTGTCCGCCGCCTCCTGCAACAAGTGGTTCTGCCAGGACATTCTGGGTACGGCGGATTTTGGGGCGGAGCAGTCCGCCATCCGGCAGGAGGCGTTGGGGCACAACCGGGTGTTTTTCCTGCCGTATCTCATGGGCGAGCGCAGCCCCATCAACGACACCAACGCCCGGGGTACCTTCATTGGCATGACCATGGACGCCACCCGGGCCGACCTGGTTCAGGCGGTGCTGGAAGGCGTGGCCTTCGCCATCCGGGATTCCTTTGAGGTGGCGAGGGGGCTGGGCATCGACATTCCCCGCTCTATGCTCTGCGGCGGCGGCAGCAAGTCGCCCCTGTGGCGGAAGATTTTCGCCAATGTGCTGGGCATCCCCCTGGATCTGCCCAAGACGGAGCAGGGCCCGGGCTACGGCGGCGCCATGCTGGCCATGGTGGGCTGCGGCGCGTTTCCCACGGTGCAGTCCGCTGCGGACGCGCTGGTGGAGATCGCCGGCACGGTGGAGCCGGATGAGGCGCTCACCGCGCTGTATGAGGACCGCTACCGCCAGTTTCGGAAAATCTATCCTGCGTGCAAGGCGCTGTTTTCCGCGCTGCGCCAGTGAATAAAAACAAAATAGGAGGAATTATATATGTTTCAAAACATTCCCCAGGTGAAGCTGGGCATCATTGCCGTCAGCCGGGACTGCTTCGTGATCTCTCTGTCCCAGCGCCGCCGGAGCGCCGTCGCAGCCGCCTGCGCCGAAAAGGGCCTGGCCCTCTACGAGGCCCAGACCACCGTGGAAAACGAGAAGGATATGGAAAAGGCCATGGCGGAGGTCCGGGCCGCCGGGTGTAACGCCCTGGTGGTCTTCCTGGGCAACTTCGGCCCGGAGACCCCGGAGACCCTGATTGCCCAAAAATTTGACGGCCCGGTGATGTACGCCGCCGCCGCGGAAGGGGACGGAGACTTGATCAACGGCCGGGGGGACGCCTTCTGCGGGATGCTGAACTGCTCTTATAATCTGGGCCTGCGGAAAATCAAGGCCTACATCCCGGAGTACCCCGTGGGCACGGCGGAGGACGTGGCGGAGATGATTTTGGACTTCGTGCCCGTGGCCCGTGCGCTGATCGGCCTGAAAAATCTGAAAATTATCACCTTCGGCCCCCGGCCTCAGGACTTTTTCGCCTGCAACGCCCCCATCCAGGGGCTCTATGAGCTGGGAGTGGAGATCGAGGAGAACTCCGAGCTGGATCTTCTGGTGAGCTACAAGGCCCACGCCGGGGACCCCCGAATCCCCCAGGTCTGCGCCGATATGGCCGCCGAAATGGGCGAGGGTAGGTACTATCCCGACCTGCTGGAGCGGATGGCTCAGTTTGAGCTGACGCTGCTGGACTGGGCGGAGAACCACAAGGGCGCCCGAAAGTATGTAGCCTTCGCCGACAAGTGCTGGCCCGCGTTTCCCGAGGCCTTTGGCTTTGAACCATGTTATGTCAACTCCCGCCTGGCCGCCCGGGGCATTCCCGTGGCCTGCGAGGTGGATATTTACGGCGCCCTCAGCGAGTATATCGGCGCCTGCGTCTCTGCCGACGCGGTGACATTGCTGGACATCAACAACTCTGTGCCCAAATCCCTGTATGATTCCGAAATTGCCGGCAAATTCGACTACAAGCTCACCGACACCTTCATGGGCTTCCACTGTGGCAACACCCCGTCCTGCAAGCTCTGCGCCGACCGGGCGGTGAAGTACCAGCTGATCCAGCACCGGCTGTTAGAGCCAAAAGACAGCGAACCGGACTTTACCCGGGGCACCCTGGAGGGGGACATCACCCCCGGAGCCATCACCTTCTACCGCCTCCAGTGCGACAGTGAAGGCAATCTCCGGGCCTACATCGCCCAGGGCGAGGTGCTGAACGTGGCAACAGGCAGCTTCGGTGGAATCGGCGTCTTCGCCATTCCCGAAATGGGCCGGTTTTACCGCCACGTCCTCATCCAGAAGCGCTATCCCCACCACGGGGCCGTTGCCTTCGGCCACTACGGCAAGGCCCTGTTTGAGGTGTTCAAATTCCTGGGCATCCAGGACATCTCCTACAACCAGCCCAAGAGCCTGCCCTATCCCACGGAGAACCCCTGGGCATAAACCCACACTGGTGAAGAATGTGGGATTCATAAGGAGCGATTCCCTCGGCGCCATACTCCGTTTTGCCAAAATACCTTGTTTTTTCCATAATTTACAAAGAAATCCCTGTTTTTACTAGTTTGAGTTTATAGAGAGGATTCTTGACAAGCACAGCCACCGGTTGCAGGTGGCTGTGTTTTTGTGGACAAACCGAGATATTTCGTCCCTTATAGCTTCTGATTCTGCGCCCGGTAAGCAGCAGGGGCTACGCCTGTTATTTTTTTGAAGGTATCATCGAAAAAGCTGCGGGTGCCAAAGCAAAGACGCTCACTGATCTCCTGAATACTCAGCTGGGTGGTGGTCAAGAGCATTTTGGCGCGTTCCACCCGCACGATCTTGATATAGGTGTTGATGCTGACGCCGGTTTCCTCCTTGAATTTTCTGGACAGGTAGTAATTCGCGTAACCGATCCGCCCTGCCAAGAAGGAAAGGGTGAGTTTTTCTTCGGAATGAAGCTCGATATAATCGCAGCAGCTTTGAATCTGCTTGGACCAGTGGGGATTGATGCGGCTTTTGCGAACCAGCATGATGAAGTCTTCATACATTTTGTGATTGACGAACACCACATCAGTCATGGTATGGCATTCAATGAGATCTTGAATATAGGCATCCCCACGGGAGTAGGCCGCTTCGGGTGAAATACCGCCTTCAATAGCCGCCCGGGTGCAGAGGGAGGTGAATACCGAGGCAGAGATTTTTGCCTGGGTCAGAGAATCGCTGCTTTGAATCCCCACGCCGCCGCTGATGGAAGATGCCTGAGACAGCGCCGCTTTATAGTTTGGATCTCCCTCCCGCACCATTTTCAGCAGCGCTCGTTCCGCCATATAGGTCTGCATCCGGTCGCCCTTTGGATGGTCGGCTGTCTTTTGGCTGGCAAGCTCCGCACGCTGAAAGTGGATGTCGCCGGTACTGAGCCGTTCGCCTGCCACGCAGTAGTGCAGCATCAGGGTGTACTGAAAGAGCTGATTAACCATGACCGTGGGAATGCGTTCCAAATTCCGCATCAGCTTTGGCAGCCAGGCCCGGGGCACTTGTGCCCGGGCGATGGCGCGCCGAATCTCCGTTGACAGCGTCTCCCTGGTGGAGAAGGGCCCGAATACATGGATGCGGGTGACTTCATCGTCCTTTGTTTCAAATACCGCGCTCCATACCAGGTTGTAAGGGATACTGAGAATCAGCGGCGCATGATTGCTCCGGCTGTATTCCAGCATATATTGCATACTCCCGGTGGAGGAAAACAGCGTGTTAAGGACCAGCTCCTCGCTGCTGGCATCCAGGAGGGTCCCCTCTGGATCGTAGGTCCAGCTGAACAGATTCCCGTTACACTCCAGCAGTTCTCGCAGGCACGCGATCCGCTCGTCGATGGGTTGGGACAGGATGGACATTTTACCGGCACCTCCATATCTCTGCTTATTATAAATAATATATCATGTTTTTTCGCTATTGTATATAATCTTTTTACACAACCGTAATTGAGCGCTAATTTAAGAAATATTTCGCTAATATCAATATATACCAATACGGAATTGCGTGATATGATACAAGTAGTGAAAGGGGGCTTTTCTATGAGCCATTGGTGGGAAAATCATCCTTGGCGCATGATCCAGACCAATTTGCGGGAACAGGATATGGAGGACCTGGATGCGGAACGCTTTGTTCGGGATCTACAGAAGTTCGACGCAACCGTAGTGATGGTGAATGCCGCCGGAATCGTTGCCAGCTATTTTACGGCGATTCCTGACCATACCCAAAGTGCGCATTTACACGGCGACAGTCTGAAAAGTCTGCTGGACGCGTGCCACAAAGCCGGGATTCGGGTCATCGCCCGGACGGATTTTTCAAAGATCCGCCACCCCATTGCGGACCGACATCCCGACTGGCTCTACCGCAGCGCGGAAGGCAAGGTGTTTGACTGTAACGGTGATATTCAGGTGTGCCCCAACAGCGCCTACCAGCGTCAGGTCCTGTACGACATTGTAAAAGAATTATTGACCGCCCTGCCTTTTGACGGCATTTTCTTTAATATGAGCGGGGCATTTGTGACCGGCTATGACGGGACCTTATACGGCCCATGTATGTGCGATACCTGCAAAAGGCTGTATCGGGAGCAGACTGGGCTGGAACCTCCGGCGGCAGGGCTCCGGGACCCGGGATTTATGCGCTATGTGGGCTTCCAGTCCAAGCAGATTGCCATCAATAAAGCCCGACAGATGCGCTTCATCAGAGACATCAATCCGGAGGTGGCCGTCAACGGCTTTGATTACCTGCGGACGGAATGCAATACGGACATCGGTCGGGGCGCATGGGTGTACTGTTCCTCGGCAAACGCCCGCTCCGGCGGCCGGCGGCAGATCGTGGACAATGCCTGTGTGGATTTCGTCGGCTTCCGCTATCGGGACACTTCCGTTTCACCGGCGCTCACGGAGCTGCGGCTATGGCAGAGCCTGGCGAACGGCGGCGGACTGAGCTATTACATCATGGGCAGACTGGACAACCATCGGGATGTCTCAGGCTATGAACGGGTCCAAAAGGTTTTTGCCTTTCATAAGCGGAATGAAGAGGTATACGCTGGACTGCGCTCGGCGGCTTCGGTGCTGGTGGTGGAGAAGGGCGGTATGAGCCGGGAGGACCCGGAGGTATACGGCTGGGTCCACAGCCTGACCCAGAGCCACGTCCCCTTCGATACCTGCAAGCTACAGGAGCTGACTGCCCAAGCGCTGGACGGCAAATCGGTGGTGCTGCTGGGGGATGTCCGGCCCCTCAGCGCCGGTCAGGCTGAGTTGCTGGATGCTTTCGCGGAAAACGGCGGAACGGTGCTGGCCACCGGCGACACCGGCATTGCGGGCAATGCCATTGCGCTGAAATGCCTGGGAATAACGGCGGTCGGCGCGCGTCAAAAGGGACTGATGTCCACCGCACTGGAGGTTTCCGAGGCAGACCGGGCAGTATTTGCCCGCTGTGCGGATGCGCCGGTCATCGCGATCGGCGGAGACTTCCGAATGGTAGCGTTTGCGCCGGAGGCAAAAACCTATCTGCGTCTGATTCCGGAGCATCCCTACGGCCCGCCGGAACGGTGCTATCCGGTGCCCTCCTGCGACCAGCCTGGAGTTGCTGTCCATCCTTACGGCGCGGGCAGGGGAATCTACGTTCCGGCGCTGCTGGGCAGCCTCTATTACCGGGAGGGCTGGCAGAACACCCTCAATTTCATGCAGGATCTCCTGTTCGGACTGTGCGGGCTCCCGGAATTGGCGCCCGGCGTATCCGCCATGGTGGAGCTGACCCTGGCCAAGAAGGAAGGCTGCGCCGTCGTTCAGCTTGTCAACGAGAGCGGCTGCTTTGACGGCCACTATTTCCCGCCGGTCCCTATCGGCGATCTTCATCTGCGCCTGCCCGGACTGGCGGGGCACAGTGTCCGCACCCTGTCCGGGGGCCAAATCTCCTGCCGGGATGACGATGGCGATCTGGAGATTCGGCTGGATGTTTTAAATTCTTATGAAGCAATCGTGATCCAGTGACCCCGTTTGTGAAAAAAGCGCACCGCATCTTCGCCGGAGATCCGGTCGAAGATGCGGTGTGCTTCTATTTTTAGGAGGTTACATCCACTCGGAGGGGTCCTTCCATCCCCGCTTCCCAAGATATTTTTCCAGGTCCATTTTTTCGATCTGTTCCTTGGTTAGCTTGGTATTCATCATCCGGGCCCAGCCGCCCTCCGCCTTTCCTTCCGTCATGGCGTCCGATGGCCGAAGCTGATTCAGTAGCGGCTGCCCCGCCTCAAAGCGGCGGGCGTTTTCCCGGATGATCTCGATGCTTCTGGCTGCCCGGTCCTGCACCTGAGGGGTGCAGTGGGGCGTGATATAGATCTCCGGCATGGACCAGAGCGGGCTGTCCGGCTCCAGAGGCTGGGTTTCAAAAACGTCTAATCCCGCGCCGCCGAGCCTGCCGTCTTTCAGAGCCTGGATCAAATCCTCCGTGCAGACCACGCCGCCCCGGGCCATATTGACCAGGAACGCTCCCGGCTTCATCTGGGCAAAGGTTTTCGCGTTCATGAGGTGGAAGGTCTCGTCATTCAGGGCGACGCAAAGAATCACAAAATCCGACTCCGCCAAAAGCGGTTCTAAGGGATCTCCATTGGCGGCGGTCAGCTTTTTATACACATAATCAAAGCCTAGGACCGGCGATCGATTGTAGGTAATCAGCTTCATGCCCAGGGCGTGGAGCCGTTGGGCCAGCGCCTGGCCATTGTGCCCCATGCCGATGATCCCCGCCGTTCGACCGTAGAGTCCCCGCCACTGCTCTGACCCGGCCACGCCCCAATGCCGCGCGTCCTGGGCCTCCAAAAGTGCCCGTGTGTGGTAGCAGCTTTGCAGCATGAAATAAATGCAGTGTTCCGCCAACACCGGGGCGCTGCGGCCCGCGGACCCGGTGACCGGGATTCCTTTCTCAAAGACCTCCGGGCGGGCAGAGCCGTTTAGGCCGGCGTGGTCGCAGTGAATCCATTTTAGTGTATTTTCCCCCAGCAGGCAGGGGTCCACATCCCCCATCAAAATAGCGACGTCCGCATTCTTGGCTTCCCGGGCCAGTTTTTCCTTGTCATAAAAATCTACATAGCAAA
Source organism: uncultured Oscillospiraceae bacterium (assembly GCA_947632695.1). Lineage (GTDB taxonomy): Bacteria > Bacillota > Clostridia > Oscillospirales > Oscillospiraceae > Faecousia. The sequence continues at coordinate 7,217 of CANRQC010000004.1, forward strand.
ACGATGCCTGAGGAAAGACCCGGCGCAAAGCGGACATATTCTCCCGGTTGTACCAGACCGTTGTCACGACCTTTTGGATTTTTGGCATGTTCCGCGCCTCCAATTTTAGCTGTAGGGCTGCCGCCCGGCGTGAGCCGGGCGGAAAATACTATCTTCCCAGTTGAATGCCGGCAAGGGCTTCATAGTACTGGGCGATGGCGCTGTGGTCCTTCTGGCCGCCCTCATGGTGGTGCAACCATTGCAACACCTCCTGCACCTGGGCGGTCATGGGCACTGGCGCACCCACCGCGTGGGCGCAGTCCAGGGCGTTATTCAGGTCTTTGATATGCAGGTCGATCTTGAAGCCCGGCCGGTCGTTACCGGAGAGCATCATGGGCGCTTTGGCGCTGAGTACCGTGGAACCGGCCAGACCGCCCTTGATGGCGTCAAAGACCACCGCCGGATCTACCCCCGCCTTCTGGGCCAGAGTCAGGGCCTCCGCCACCGCCTGGATGTTGCAGGCCACGATGATCTGGTTGGCCAGCTTGGCGGTATTTCCGGCGCCCACCTCGCCGCAGCGCACCACGGAGGCACCCATGGCCAGAAGCACCGGCTTGCACCGGTCGAAGACCTCCTGCTTGCCGCCGACCATGAAGGCCAGCGTGCCCTCGATGGCCTTGGGCTCCCCGCCGGAGACGGGGGCGTCCAACATTTCCACCCCCCGTTCCGCCAGGGCGGCGGCGACCTGCTTGGAGGTCATGGGGTCGATGGAACTCATGTCGATATAGGTCGAACCGGGCTTCATCTGGGCTCCCACGCCGTCCTCGCCCAGCATGACCTGCCGGACCTGGGGAGAGTTGGGAAGCATGGTCAGAACCAGATCGCAGGTCCGCCCGATCTGCTGATTGTCGGCGGTCTTGGCCCCCGCCGCCGCCAGCTCCGAAGCGGCCCGGTTGGCGCTGGAAACGGTCAGGTCATAGCCTGCCCGGAGCAGATTCATCGCCATGGGCTTTCCCATAATGCCCAGGCCGATCATTCCGATTTTCATTTGCAGTTCCTCCTTATGGGCTCTTTTTCACGCCTATCATACCAGGATTCCCCGTTTCTTTCTATTCTTAAATTCAATATTATAACTAAAAAATAGCGAAAAAAACAAAATAAGCAAATTCAAAAATAAAAACACAAATTATTAGCTATCACGGTTTCCGTTTTACCGATACAATAAGAAAAACATCAGATCAGGAGGAAATGTCCCATGGAAGGCTGGACACATCCCCCGGGGCGGCTCCCGGCCATCGATTTTGGGAATCCCAAGCTGACGCCGGTGATCCGGGCACTGGCGGGAAATCTCCGGGCCGGCGCCCGGGCCTGGACGCCGCCTGCCGGAGTCACGCTGGACCGCACGAAAATCGGATCGACGGAATGCTTTGTTCTGGCGCCGGTAGGCGAGGAGGCGCTTCCGGAAATGCTCTACTGCCACGGCGGCGGGTTCCTGCTGCCGGTACAGACCGGCTCTCTGGCCCTTGCGGCTCTATATGCCCAGCGGCTCCGGATACGGGTGTTTCTGCCGGAATACCGGCTGCTGCCGCAAGATCCCTATCCCGCGCCCTTTCAGGACTGCCTGGAGGTTTGGCAGGCCATGCCCGGGAGAAGCCTTCTCTACGGGGAGAGCGCCGGAGGAACCCTTGCCGCTGGGCTGGCCCAGTGCCTGACGGATCGTGGTGAAGGGGAGCTTGCCGGACAGGTGTTGATCTATCCGGCGCTGGACGACCACTTTGAGCGTTATCCCTCCGCGGCGGCATATCCTAACGCTGCCTGGTCCGCCAGCTCCAACAGATTTATGTGGAAGGAATACCTCAGGAAGGACCCGGGGGAGGGAACCTACGCGGTTCCAATGCGCCGCAAGAATTTGACGGGACTGCCCCCGGCCTATGTGGAGCCCCAGGAATTGGATATTTTGCGGGATGAGGCGGTTGCCTACGGGCAAAGGCTGGGCCAGGCGGGTGTGCCGGTGGAAGTGAATCTGATCCCCGGTTCCTATCATGGCTTTGACGTGGAGACCGGCGCTCCGCCTGCGCCCGCTGTTCTGGAAAGACGTTTGAACGCCATGCGCACGATGCTGAGAACCGATAGAAAGGACGGAAAATGATGACCATCGAGCAACAAGTCAACGCTGCCAATGACCGAGTGATGGAGATCCTCCTCAAGGGCCGGCCGGTATGGATCGATGTCCGGCCGGCGTTGGAGGTCATCCCCGGGATGACCCGGACCAGGATTCTCGTGCCCGGCCCACCCCTTCCTGTGGAGCGGCTCACCACGCCCATCCGTACCGCGGTTTGCGGCGCGGCCGTTCATGAAAAACTGGCCACGACCTCGGAAGAGGCCTGGCAGATGGTCCTGCGGGGAGAAATCACCGTGGAACCTGCCCAGGACCATCAGTGCGGCTGCGCCGCCAGCATGGTGGTGTCCGCCAGTATGCCGGTGATGATCGCCCAGGACCGGGTTTTCGGCGGAAGGGGCTACGCCCCCATTCACCCCGGCCCCAATCCCAAATGCCTGCGCTGGGGCTTTTATGACGAAGATGTGGAGCGAGACCTATGCTGGTTCCGGGATCACTACGGTCCCGCTCTGGGCAGGGCGGTTCGGGCTGCCGGTGGAATCGATTTGGTGACTGTGCTGGCAAAGACCGCCGGCATGGGCGACGAAAATCACAATCGCCAACCGGCGGCATCCATGTATCTGGCGCTACAGGTCATTCCCTGGATGCTGGACCAGGAGGATTCGGAGCGGGACGCCATGATTCGGCATTTCGCCGCCAACGACCGATTCTTCCTGCATCCCATGATGGCAGGCGTGGAGAGCCTGACCGCAACCATGAAGCAGGTGCCCCTGTCCACGGTTCTGGCAGGCATGGGCGGCAACGGCGTGGAATTTGGCATTCAGCTTGCGGGGACCGGAAATCGGTGGTACACCGCCCCGGCGCCTGTAATCAAGGGCACATTCCTGAATCCGTCCTATACAGAGGCGGATCTGCTGGGCTACCTGGGGGACAGCTGCGTCACGGAGGTCTACGGCTTGGGTGGGATGTCCGCCATCGCTGGTCCGGCCTATATGCGGATGACCGGCTCCAATATCGCCGAGGCGCGGGACCGGACGGAAAAGGCCCGGGCGGTATCCCTGGGGGAGCATACCTTTGCCCCCATTCCCTGGGATGACTTCCGAGGCTTTCCGGTGGGTCTGGATGCCCGCAAGGTGGTGGGCTATAACATTCTGCCTATCAGCCACGGAGGTTCCGCTCTGAAGCGCGGCGGGCAGGGTGGCGCCGGAGCGGCGGAGCTGCCTATGGAATGCTTCAAGGATGCGTTGCGTGGAATCTACCGGGAGGCGCTCCGGCTTACACCGGCGCGGATGTGAGGAGGATAGGATATGAACATCTATACGAAAGTAGAGCGAGGCAGATATATCGATTCTCTGGAAACGCTGCTGGCCTCCAGCATTCTCAACGAGCAGCCAGGCTTGGAAATCGGCTATGCCGGCATGGCAACAGAGCCGTTTAAGGACATCCTTGCGGACATCTGCCTGTTGACTGAGGAAATCAAGGGCTGCGACGGTAGCTGCTATGTGGTGGCGGCCCGAGCGGAATCCCAGGCGGCTTTTGACGCCGCCGTGGCGGCGGTGGAGGCCAATCTGGCGCCAAAGCAGGAGGAAAACGGGGAAGGGGAGGACCTACCGAAAGCCTACCCCTCCATCAAGACGGCGGTGGAAGCCTGCCCCAGAGCAAACCTGTGTTCCGTTGCCGTGCCCGGGGAGTATGCCTTGGCGGAGGTCAAAAAGGCACTGAACGCCGGACTGCACTGCGTGGTATTCAGCAATAATGTTCCGCTTTCCCAGGAGCGGGAGATGAAGGAGCTGGCCCGGGAAAAGGGCCTGCTGTGCATGGGACCGGACTGCGGCGTTGCCAATATCAATGGCGCGGCGCTGGTGCTGGCAAGCGTGAACAATCGGGGCCCCTTTGGAATTTGTGGAGCCTCCGGCGTGGGCATCCAGCATGTGGCAGCCATTTTGCACGAGGTCGGCAGCGGCGTTTCGCAGACCATCGGCACCGGCGGCAACGATCTGAAAAATGAGGTAGGCGGCATCATGATGCTCATGGGCATCGACGCTCTGGAGGCAGACCCGGAGACGTCCTATATTGCCCTCATTGCCCGCCGCATCGGCGATCAGGTGGAACCGGCCATTCTGGACCGGGTTTCCCGGTGCAAAAAGCCGGTGGTAGCCATGTTTATGAGCAGCGACCGGGCGGCTGTGGAACGGACCGGCGCTATCTGGGCGGCAGACCTGGATGACTGTGCGCAAAAATGCCTCCGGCTGATTGGAAAAGACTATCCTTTAGAAACGGAGGCTCAGATCCGGGAGCGGGCGGCACAGGTCGTGCCATGCTTGGCAAGGGAGCAGAAGTATGTCCGGGGCGCCTTCAGCGGAGGCACCTTCATGGACGAGGCCATGCACACCCTGGTGGAGGGAATCGGTCCGGTTTATTCCAACTGCCCTCTGAAAGAGCAGTGGCGGTTGCCAGATTCCCACAGAAGCGTTTGCAACGCCTGCGTAGACTATGGCGAGGAGGAGTTTACCCGGGGGCGGCCCCATCCGGCCATCGATCCCGGCGTCCGCCGGCCTGCGATTCTGCGGGAGGCGGCCGATCCGGAGACGGCGGTCATCCTGCTGGACTTTATTCTGACGCCCCCGGGGCACATGGACCCGGTGGGATTCGTGCTGGACGATATCCGAAAAGCCCAGGCTCAGACGGCAGCCGCGGGACGGCAAATCGTGTTTGTCGCGTCCGTTTTAGGTACTGACGCAGATTTTCAAAATGTAAATGATCAGAGGAAAAAGCTGGAGGATGCTGGGGTGCTGGTATGCAAAACCAACCGCCGGGCGGCCATGCTGGCCGGTGAGATCATCCGTCAGAAGCAAGAGAGGGATCAACATGAATTGTGATAAAATTTTGAGCCTGTTCCGTTCGGAATTGATAACGGTGAATGTGGGGCCGAAACTCTTTGCCGAGGCGCTGGAAAAGCAGGGCTATCAAACCGTGCAGGTGGACTGGAAGCCCGTTGCCGGCGGAGACCGGGAAATGCAGGAGATTTTGGCGGTACTGGGAGGGCTGGACTGAGATGAAAATTCTGGTTTGCAACGTGGGCAGCACCTCCCTGAAATTCAAGCTCTATGAGATGCCGGAGGCCCGGGTGCTGGCCCGGGGCTGGACAGAGCGGGTCGGCGGCCGGAATGACGCCATCTTTGGCTTTCAAAGCTACGCGTCCGGTATCGATTATACCCTTACCGGTCAGGATATCCCCGACTATCAGACCGGAATCCGGCGGTTCCTGGGATGCTTGACAGAGGGCGAAGGAGCAGTTCTTTCCCGTGTAGAGGAGATCGAACGGGTGGGCTTCAAAGCGACCTTGTCAAAGGGCTTTTTCGGTGTCCATGAGATCGACGAGCCGGTTTTGCGGGGAATGCGGGACTGGCTGCCCCTGGCGCCGGTACACAACGCCGCCTACATCAAGGCTATCGAAGTGATGCGGGAGGCGCTGCCCCACGCTCGGTTCGTCGGCGCCTTCGAAACCGCTTTTCACCGGGACATCCCCTTGGAGCGGCGGCTTTTCGGCGTTCCCTACGAATGGTACGAAAAGTACGGCGTGCAGCGTCTTGGCTATCACAGCGCGTCTCACAGTTATATCGCCGATGTCCTCAACGGAGAAAAGCGGGAATATGCCGCCATTTCCTGCCACTTGGGCGGAAGCTGCTCCGTCTGCGCGATCCTGAATGGGAAAAGCGTGGATACCAGCTTCGGGATGTCTCTGGAGTCTGGCCTGATCCACGCCAACCGGGTAGGCGACATGGACGCCAGCATGGTGTCTTTCCTGCGCAGTCAAGGTCTCACCGAAGAAGAAATTATGGATGGCTTCCAGAAAAAGGGCGGTCTTTTAGGGCTCTCCGGGGTCAGCGGCGACCTGCGCTATATTCAGGAGGCTGCCGCCGCCGGAAATGCCCGGGCCAAATTGGCCATCGACGTGTTCGTATCCGGCATCGTTCACTATATCGGTGCTTTTTATCTGGACCTGGGGCGGCTGGACGATCTGGTGTTCACCGCCGGGATCGGGGAACACGCCCCGCTGATCCGGAAAATGGTCTGCGAAAAATTGGCCCCCCTGGGTGTCCGGTTGGACAAAGCAAAAAACGAAGGCTGCCAAGGAATGGCGGTGATCTCCACGCCGGATTCCGCAGTCTGCGTGCGGGTGATCCCCACCGATGAGGAGCTGGGCATTGCCCGAAGGACGTATGAAATAAAATAAGGTCTATTATTGTTCATAGGGAGGAGAAACGGATATGTACCAACCCCAGCATGAAGCCGTCTTGGAATTGATGGCAGGCGCGTATGACCTGCATACCCACACAGCGCCGGACACTTTACCGCGAATTGTCAATGACTTTGAATTAACAGCCATGGCGAATGATTACGGGATGGCAGGCGTCATGCTTAAAAATCACAGTGGTTCCACTGCCGCAAGAGCGGCGTTGGTAAACAGCTGCGGTAAGTTCAATACCAAAGCATATGGCTCTATCGTCCTAAACAGCTCTGTGGGCGGCTTAAACCCACAGGCCGTTGAGACCAGCCTGCGGCTTGGGGCGAAAATGGTTTGGATGCCAACGATCCAGGCACACAACCATATCGAGTATGTAGCTGCCGTCGGGGGCAAGCAGGCTGCCTCCGGAATCAGAGTGTTGAATGAAGATGGGACTCTAAAGCCCGAAGTATATGAGATCCTGGAGTTAATTAAGCAGTACGGCGCTGTGGTGGCCACGGGTCATATCAGTCTTGGGGAATCCGCGGCAGTGATCTATGCAGCCTGCGACATGGGAGTGAAGTGCGTCTTGACCCACCCAGATTGGAATTGTACGAGTCTGCCCATAGAAGTCCAAAAGGCCTTTGTCAAAAAAGGCGCGATGGTCGAAAAACTCTGGCTGGATATTGGGCACAATCTTGTTTCAGCGGATTATATGGCCCTTACAATTCGGGAGTTGGGTGCTGAGAATGTATTTCTCTCCACAGACCGTGGGCAGATTCGGGCTGAATATCCTGTGGAGAGCCTGATGATGTTTATGGATGCGATGCTAGACCGGGGATTCAATCATAGGCAGGTGTACATCATGACCCACGATAATCCGGCTTGCTTAATCGGATAATTTCAAAGTAAGGAGGAGAACCATGAATGCTGTAAAAGAAAGACGTGGACTGCTTGCGAATGCCTTCAGCAGTCCGAAATGGAACTCTCGGATCACATCCGCCAACACGACTAAAAAAGAAATGTGGTTGGGCTATGTCATCGGACCATACGGAATGCTGCTGGGCCAATCTGTTGTAAACAGTTATTTTAACCAGTATCTTACAGACATTATCGGGTTTACAGTTGACAGGGCGGCATGGATCGCCACATTCATGGTGCTTTTCCCGGTAATTTCCAAAATATTAGATGCCGTAACAAACATGGTCATGTGCTGGGTCATCGACCATACCACCTGCCGACAGGGCAAGGTCCGGCCATGGATGATTATTTCCGCGCCGGTTGTTGCGATCAGTATTATTCTCATGTTCTGGATTCCGGTAAGTAATCCAGTTGCGCAGGCGGTATGGGTCGTTATTTCCTATAACCTATACTACTGTGTCGCCTACACCATGTGGAATATGTCCAAGGAGCTGTCCTCCGCACTGTCTACAAGAAATGTGAATCAGCGGAAAAACAATGCCATGGCGGACCGGATTACGCTGAATGTTGGGACCGGTTTGGCATCGATCCTGTTCCCAATGGTACTTTCCGCTGCAACGGCGGCTCTAAACGGCGATAACGCAAAGGGCTACTTCGTATGTATGTCGGCAATTGCGCTCCTGGCGATTCCGTTGGCTTTTGTTCAGTATTTCTATACCCGTGAGCGGGTGACGGAAGAACGCCGGAATATGACCGGTATCAAAGATTCAACTGGAAAGTCACTGCTTACCGAATCGCAACGGGAAGCGTCTCTGCTTGAACAGCTCAAGGCATGTGTCCAGGACAAGTACTGGATCAGTTTTGTTCTGGTCATGATCGTCCAGCAGATCTTGGCAAATATGAGAAACATTTCCCTGGTCTATTATTCCGGATGGGTCGTGCAGGGCAATGCCTATGGTCAGTTTGCTACCATTCAGGCGAGCTTTCAAATGATCGCACTGTCGCCTATGGGACCCGGCATCTTGCTGCTGCTGCCGCTTATGAAGAAATTTGGACGGCGCACCTGTATTTGGGGCGGATCGATCCTTGTTGCGCTGGGCTCCGTGTTCGCGTTTATGAATGCAGGAAGCAGAATGATGATTTACATAGGCACCGCATTGGGCGGCATCGGCAACATCGGTGTCGCGTATGTGATCACCTCTTATATGGGAGACGTCATTGACCATGTGGAATGGAAAACAGGTGTCCGTTGTGACGGCCTGACAGGTGGATTTACCAGTGCGAGCATGATGATCGGTGTCGGAATCGCGCAGGGCCTATTCAATTTGGGACTGATGTTGTCAGGCCATACACAGCCTCAGCAGATCGGGATTTCCACAGATAACATCCCGCTGTATGCAGATCAAACGGCCGCCGCCACGACATGGATCAATTTTGCATATCAAGGGAGCTATATCATCATTGGTGTGATGATGTTTGTCGTATTTCTCTTCATCTTCGATTTGGAAAAGTATCTTCCAAAAGTTTCAAAAGAGCTTCAGGAACGAAAGGTCGCGGAGTGCGCCGCCTTGGGTATCGAGTACATTCCGGCTGACGAACAGGAACGTCTGGAAATTGCAGAGCAGGAGCGCCTGGCGGAGGAGACCCGTATCCGGGAGTTAAAAGAGCGTTGTGCCCGGAAAGGCCTGGACTTTGAGACGGAGAACAATAAGGTTTTGAGCAAACGCGCAAAGAAAGAGCACAGAAGGCCAAGAGGAAGAACCATTAAAAGCAGGTAACGGTCCAGTCTATCACCCCTGGCGTCTGCGGAAGCACCGATTTTGGTGGAGAAAGAATCTGTTATAGAAAGCCCCGGTAAAAGCAGGAAATGTGCCGCTTTTACCGGGGTTCGTTCTATTTACCTGTCACGGGGCAAGAACGGAAATATCTTCCGTGACCGTGTCCCATGTGGCGGTACCGGAGCTTTGGCTCAGATCCAGCTCTGGCGTGGCACCCTTAAATATGGAAGAAAGCCGGTATGCCGCACTAAAACGAAGCTCCACATCCATGCCGCCAAGCTCCTTTCCGTCCGCATTGGTCACGCGGATATGGGAAGTGTAGCTGGTAGCCGTTATGACGGAACCGCTGGAGCGCTCCGTGCCGTTGAAATAATACCTGCCGTCGTCGCTGTAATTCTCATAGGTGACCGTCACAGTCGTTACGCCCAGAAACCCGCTCTCCTTGGTAATCTCCGCATACCCGGAAACCTTACCCGGAATCCTGCCGTGAACAGTGGGATCTCCGATCGAGGTATCGCCGTAATCACCAGCCTGGGGCGTTTCCACCGTCGCCACCGGAGGACCGGGCTGGTATTCCGGCAGCGAGACGATCTGGATGCGGATGCCGTTTCCATTTCGCTGCCGCTCCATCCACATTGCGCGCGTACTGTCATTCTTCCAGGACATGGGAGAGTGGTACACCCAGTTCCCCTCCGGGTCGCTAAGATCCACTCCGACATAGCCGGGCTCCTCCATGGAACGTGCCATATCGATGAGCGCCGGACCGATATTGCCCTGGCGCGAGCTGCGAACACCTGTGATGCTATACATATAGATCTGGGCCATGATGTTGTGAAGTGGGTCACCGTAGGGCCTGGGAACCAGGCCCAGCACGGCCAGATCGGAAGACTTAGAAAAGCGGCTGGTCATGACAATACCCAGCTTCTCGTCAGGGGACAGCAGGGTCGTTTCATCATAACCTGGGCAGTGGGTCACCTGAAGGACCTCGCCGGTGGCAATATCTTGTATGACAGAATCTCCCATACCGCAGGGATCAGCGCCCACTAAGGAAATTGCCGCCCCGCCGTGGACAAATTGCTTGACCTCGCCGCCGATAACAGGACTGTAAAGAAGCTGGCCATCATGCTCCGGGTCCGGGGAATATGCATTCATGGCGCTGATGTATTTGGCGTCCTCGATTACATAGCGGTCATCATAGCGCACCAGCCGTCCAATGGCGTTAGCAGCTCCGCAGTCACTGCGTCGGATGGTCCAAGCGATATATTGGCCGTCAGGTGAAAAAATGATCTCCGTCCATTTGCTGGTCACAGCGGGATCGTCAGCAAATGCAGCGGGAAACTCCACGGGGATCAATATGGCGGCGCCTGGGGCGCAGGTATCCAGCGTTTGTCCTTCAGGGCACTCCAGCATGGCATCGCCCAGAAGCACCCTAGCATTGTCCTGGCAAAGCATCAGCCGGTATTTTCCTGGCACCTTTCCGCGGAACAGCTCTAAACAGGCGGTGCCGTCATCGTTCATGGTACAGATCACGGTGTCTTGGCCTTCGTCATAACTTAAAAGGACTCTGCCGGAAGGCGTGTAGCAGGCTCGATCCACCGGGACCGCAGGGTCTAAGGGCATTGTAAAGACCTCCACGGTACCGAATCCCTCCGGGTCCTTGATCTGCCGCACCTCCTGGGTATAGACATAGATATTTCCCCGCCGGGCACGAGAGATGCTGTAACCTATGACACCAGCGACAACCATAAATGTGATGACCGCAGCCAAAATGATCATTATGATCTGCCACCATCTGAACCTCATTCCGGTTTTTTCTTTTTTGCCTTTCATTTCAAATATCTCCAAGTAATGTGCAACATGCGAATGTTTAGAATTTTACGGAGTACCGTTTACCAGCCATTTTGCCGTATCGATCAAGGTCTGCTCCAGGGGACGCACTGAATACCCAAGCTCTCTGTCCGCCTTTTCATGGCTGAAGTGCCCGTTGCTACCCAAGGTATAAAGGGAATACGGCGTAAGCAGCTTTGGAAGCCCCAGCTTTTCTGCGGCCCACTCAAGTAGCGGCGCAAATAGGATCAAAGGTTTCAAAGGAATGGTTTTGTATGCCCGGGGGGTCCCTTTGAATGCGCTGAGGCATTCAAAAATCTCTTTCACGGTAATATACCGGTTGGACAGAATGTAAGTCTCTCCCGATTTTCCGTGTTCTACGCATTGAATAATCCCCTCCGCTACATCCCGTACATCCGCAAAGTCATATCCCCCCTCGATCGCGACCGGAAAGCCGCCTTTCAAAAACGCCCGGATCGTTTCCGTCATATAGCCGCCGGTCAGATCTCCGGGACCGATCATTCCGGAAGGATGCACGACCGTCGCGTTTAGACCGTGCATCGAGGCATTCAGCACATAGGCGGTCGCCTCTGCTTTGCTTTTTCCGTAAGATCCGATGATCTCATCCGGGGAAAAATGCAAGGTCTCCCGGATTACCATGCCGTCCGGCTGCTCACGAATGGCGTGAACGGAACTAACATAGATGAACCTGCCGATATTGTTCCGCATTGCCAGGTCAACAAGGTTTTTTGTTCCTTCCACATTGACCTTCCGGACCCGCTCCTCTTGCCCCGACCCAATGGAGACCAGCCCCGCGCAATGGATGAGGACCGCCGACTGGCCATCGGCACCCGCCAGGAAATCTCCAAGCGTATCGGGCTCCGTGATATCTCCGGTCCGATACTCCACCCCAGAAAGCAGTTTGCTTTGGTCCTGTGGTAGCCGCAGGCCAACTACCTTTTTTCCTCTGTCAACGAGCGCTTTGGTCAATGTACTGCCCAAAAAGCCTGTTGCTCCGGTGATAAAATACTGCTCAATCATGGTAACAACCTCCAATGCCTTTCCAGAATTGTAAAGAAGGATAGACGTCTGTCTTGGTCAAGAGTTGGAATGAATCTCGACTGTCTTTGGCGGGCGGGTAGGTGAACAAATCAGCTGTAAGGGATACGAAAAAGCATGATATCCACATATTTGCTTAATTATTTGTAAAATTGTTCTGTTTTTTAATTTATCTAATTAATGAATAGAATAACTAAATTTTGAATTTTCAAAAGAATCGCGGCGCGGTATCATAAGCTTGTAAGCTCCAAAATCTAACCGGATCTTACAATAAGAAAAGAAAAAGGAAGGAGAGCATTATGTCAGAACCGACGAAAACCAAAAATGGGCTTCTTGAAAATGCCTTTCGGGGCAGCTTCTGGAACACCCGCATTACATCCGCCAACGTAGGCAAAAAAGAGCTGTGGCTGGGCTATGTGGCCGGTCCCTTCGGAGCCATGCTGCTGCAATCCATCGTCAACAGTTACTTCAACCAGTATCTGACCGACGTTCTGGGCTTCACCTCCAGTATGGGGCTCTGGATCGGCACTTTTATGGTCCTGTTCCCCCTGTTCTCCAAGATCCTGGATGCCATCACCAATGTTTTGATGGCCAAGGTCCTGGATAACACCACCTGCCGCCAGGGTAAGCTCCGCCCCTGGCTGATCCTGAGCTTGCCCATCATGGTCGTCAGCCTGATGATGCTGTTCTGGATTCCGTTTTCCAACCCGGTGGTCATGGCGATTTGGATCATTGTGGCCTACAATCTGTTCTACTCCGTGGGCTATACCATGTGGTATATGTCTTATGAGTTGACCGCTGCGCTGTCTACCCGGAATTTCCAGCAGCGGAAAAACAACTCCATGGCCGGCCAGATCACGAAAAATATCGGCACCGGCATTATTTCTATCCTGTTCCCCACCATTCTTACCGCCATCAGCGGCATGGTAGGCAACACCCGGGATGGATATCTGGTCTGCATGGCGGTGATGTGCTGCATCGCCGTACCGCTGACCTTCGTGCAGTACTTCTTCACCCGGGAGCGGATCACCGAGGAGCGCCGCAATCAGTACGGTGTGACCGGCCAGCCCCAGGGCCAGACGCTGGTGAAGGAAGCCTCCTTTGTCGAGCAGTTCAAGGCGTGCATTCGGGATAAATACTGGATCATGCTGATCCTGATGATCCTGATCTATCAGGTGCTCAACGCCATGCGAAGCGTCGCCCAGGTCTATTACAGTGGCTGGGTGGTCAACGGCAACGCCTACGGCGAATACGCATCCATTCAGGCAAAATTCACCATGATTTCCATGGCGCCCATGGGCCCCGGATTGCTTCTGCTGCTGCCGCTGTTCAAAAAGTTCGGCCGCACCAAGGTCATCGTTGTCGGGTCGGTTTTTGCGGCGGTAGGCGCGTTTGCCGCATTTCTGAGCGTAGGGCAGACCGGTGCGATCTATGGCGGCACTGCCATTTACTCCATTGGCGCTATGGCGCTGATCTACTCCATGCTCACTTTCGTGGGCGATGCCATCGACCATGTGGAGTACTCCCGGGGCGTGCGGGTAGAGGGCCTGACGGCGGCTGTGGTCGGCTTCGCGGAGATGCTCTCCAAGGGCATCGGCCAGGCGCTGTTCAATCTGGGTCTGGTCGTTACAAAGTACGTCCAGCCGGAAGTGGTTGGCTCCTTCATCAACAATGACGGGGATCAGATCCTTCTGTATGCGGATCAGACCCAGGCAGCCACCAACTGGATCAACTTCTCTTATCAGGGCGCCAATATGCTCACCGGAGTGCTGTTCTTCATCCTCTTCGCGTTCTTCTTTAAGATCGAGCGGGATATGCCCACTGTACAGCGGTCCTTGGAGGAAAAGAAGCGCAAGGAATGCGAAGCCCAGGGCATCGAGTACATCCCCCAGTCCGTGCTGGAAAAGCAGGAGCGGGCGCTGCAGGCGCAGGAGGCCGAGGAAAACCGGATTAAAGAACTGAAGGAAAAATGCGCCAAGAAGGGCCTGGACTTTGAGGCTGAAAACCAGAAAGTGCTGGCCAAGCGGGCAGCTAAGGAAGCCAAGAAGGCCGCCAAAAAGGCAAAGAAAGTAAAATAAAGGAATCGATGTCCTATTTCCCGGCGGGAATCCGCCGGGAAATAGGACCGCCGCCCGTCAGGGTTCATGGAGCCTTCTCCGACACTTTTTCACCGATGTCGTAAAACACCATGATCCCGGCGCAGACGGCATAGCCCACAAGGGGAAACCCTGCGAAGCAGGTTGAGAAAAAGGCCCGCACGGCCTCCGGCTGGACAATGCTCTGCTCTGTGGCGACCGGGGAAATATAGCCGAAAAGGGTAATCCCTAAAAGCAGAACGGTTTGGCTCAGCCCCATTATGGTGGTCTGGGTGATCGAGGCCACGGAGGCAGAAAAACCGTCGGCCCGGAAACCGTTTTTCAGCTCGATGTGGTCCAGCGCCTCTGCCAGCAGAGCCGCCATTACATAAGTCGGCAGAGAGCCCACAGACTTTACAAAAAGCGCCGCCAGCACCAGAGGCAGCCGGTCTCCTGCCAGCAGCACGCCCAGGCTGCCCAGGGAGGCAACCGAAAATCCGGCAATGGTCACCCGCCGCTTGCCGTACTTTCGCACCAGCGGCCACAGCAACGCTATGCCAAATCCCATAGGGCCTTGGCCGACCACATTAACCAAAAGCTGCTTTGCCGCGCCGGAATCCACGCTGTTTCCCAGGACCCAGTTGCAGTAATACAGCATGGAGCTTGTGGTCAGGCCGTTGCACAGATGCAGCACAGCCGTAAAAACGACTACCATGATCCAATATTTGTCATGAAAGCAGGCACCAACCTGTTTTCGGAAGGAAACGGCCTGGGGCTGCCCGGTGCTTTCCTGGGCGGCTACACGTTCCCGAGTGAACCAAAATTCGACCAGCGCCGCGGGAATGGCAACGATTGAAATGCAGCCCATCACGGTCAGCCACCGGCTTTGAGCCGCAGGGCCGACGCCGATAGTCCTCACCAGCACGGGCATGACGATGGTAGAGATCATGCCGGGCAGCATGGAGGTGCCGGTGGAGGTCAGCATGGCGAGGCTGTCCCGCTTTTTAGCGTCCCTGGTGGACAAGGGCACCATCAGCGAATGCCCCAGAGAATAGGTGGAAAAGGCCAGGGAAAAAAAGAGATTGTAGCTGACCACCACCCAAACGAGTTTTGCCTGAAAAGACTGGGCCGGCACCGTGTACAGCAGTATGCCGCACAGGGCGATGAGAAACCCGGACAGGAGTATCCACGGCCGCGCCTTGCCATGGCGGGTCCGCGTGCGGTCAATAAGCCGACCGATCAAAATGCTTACAGCGCCGCTGAAAAGTTTGGATAGCAGCGGCATCATGGTCAAAAACGCCCCGGCAAGCCCCAGCACGTCTGTATAAAACTGGGTCAGATAGTGACCCGCCACGGCGTTGTAGACGCTGTAAACGAGGCAGGGCCCGACGAAATAGCCAAAGATCTGCTCCCGCCGTGTGACCTGCTCAGGGTCCGTCCGGGAATCCAGAACAGACCCGAAAGGAAACTCCTTTTTCATTTTTCTCTCCCCCAAACCGCCTGTGCCGACTATTTCTTGGCAACTATTATACCGTTGCCCCCTGAAGAACGCAACCGTCAATGGTCCGACATTTGTTACATAATCGACACAATGGGCGGCTTTGTTGCCAAAGAAGGAGATAATCATGAATTCCAACGATGCCCGCGTGAACTACACGAAGCATATGGTGGAGGAAACCTTTCTGTCCCTCTTGCGTGAGAAGCCGGTCTCCGCCATTACGGTTACGCAGTTGTGCGCGGGTGCCGGCATCAACCGTTCCACCTTTTACAAGCACTATCTGGATATTCCGGACTTGCTGGAGAAGCTGGAGCGGCAGTTCATCACAAAAGTCTGCGGGGCCTTTGGCGGTACCGCCCAGGTCAAGCCGCTTTTGATGGAGCTGTTGGTCTATCTGCGTAACGATGGCCGGCGGTTCATGGTGTTGGCCTCGGACAATGCAGATCCGGCGTTCTCCGCCAAAATATTCTCCGCCTGCTTTCAGCAGTGCTATCCACTCTTTCAAAGGCTCCTTACGATCCACCCGCAGGGTCGGGAGCGGCTGGTCTATGATTATCTGTCGTTTGGCAGCGGAGCGATTCTCAGCAGATGGGTGCGGGACGGGATGACTGACGAGCCGGAGGCTGTGACCGGGCTGATCATGGATCTGTGCGCCGGAGCAATTCATTCATTCCGCTCCAGCGCAGTAGAAACATAATACCGATTCCATAAAGCGAATTGAATAACAACAAAGGGAGGAACCAAAATGAACGCGGCAAAAGAAAAACGCGGATTGCTGTCCGGGGCCTTTGCCAGCCACAAATGGGACTCGCGCATCACTTCCGCCAACACCACTGCCAAAGAGATGTGGTTGGGCTACGTTTTAGGTCCCTACGGAATGCTCATTGGCCAGTCCATCGTCAACAGCTACTTCAACCAGTACCTCACCGACATCCTGGGATTTACGGTGGACCGGGCGGCCTGGATCGCCACGTTTATGGTCCTGTTCCCCGTGGTGTCCAAACTGCTGGACGCAGTGACGAACCTCATCATGAGCAAGCTCATCGACATGACCACCTGCCGCCAGGGCAAGGTCCGGCCATGGATGATCATCTCCGCTCCGCTGGTGGCCATCAGCATTATTCTGATGTTCTGGATGCCATTCCAAGGAACCATGGCCCAAGCCATTTGGGTGATCGTCAGCTACAACCTCTATTACTGCGTGGCCTACACCATGTGGAATATGTCCAAGGAGTTGTCCGCCGCCTTGTCCACCCGAAATGTGAACCAGCGGAAGAACAACGCCATGGCGGCCCGCATCACCGCGAATGTGGGCACGGGTCTTGTGTCCATCCTGTTCCCCATGATTCTGTCCGCTGTATGCTCGGCCATGCACGGCAATAACGCCCAGGGTTACTTTGTGACCATGTCCGCCTTTGCCCTGCTGAGCGTGCCTCTGGCCTTCGTGCAGTATTTCTACACCCGAGAGCGGGTCACGGAGGAGCGCCGCAATCAGGTGGGGATCGAGGATTCCAATGCTACCGCGCCTTCTGCCCCTCACACCGAGGCAACCATGTTCCAGCAGCTGAAGGCCTGCATTGTAGACAAATACTGGGTGATGTTTATCATCCTGCTGCTGGTCACGGAGATTCTGACCAATATGCGGAACATCTCCCTGATCTACTACTCCGGATGGGTCGTCCGGGGCAACGCTTACGGTGAGGTTGGCGCGATCCAGGCCAGCTTCCAGATGATCGCGCTGTCCCCCATGGGCCCGGGCATTCTGCTGCTCCTGCCGCTGATGAAAAAGCTGGGCCGCCGGAAGGTGATCTGGGGCGGCGCAATCATTACAGTCTTCGGCTCCATATTTGCCTACATGAACGCCGGCAGCCGTATGATGATTATGATCGGCACGGCACTGGCCGCCATTGGCAATATCTCGTTTTCTTACGTCATTACCTCCTACATGGGCGATGTCATTGACCATGTGGAGTGGAAAACCAAGGTCCGCAGCGACGGGCTTACCGGCGGCTTCTCCAGCGCGTCCATGATGTTTGCCGTCGGCATTGCCCAGGGCATCTTCAACCTAGGCCTGATGGCCAGCGGTTATATGCAGCCCCAGCAGATTGGCATGAACGGCGATATTGCCCTGTATGCAGACCAGCCCGCGGCTGCCACCGGCTGGATCAACTTCGCCTATCAGGGCAGCTACATCCTTATCGGCATCCTGGTGTTCGTGATCTTCTTCTTCCTGTTCGACATTGAAAAGCATCTTCCCCAGGTGTCTCGAGAGCTTCAAGACCGGAAGGTGGCCGAATGCGCCGCCTTGGGTATTGAGTATATCCCCGCTGACGAGCTGGAGCGCCGGGAGCGGGAGGAGGCCGACCGCATGGCGGAGGAGATCCGCGTCCGGGAGCTGAAAGAGAAATGTGAAAAGAAGGGCCTGGACTTTGAGGCCGAAAACCAGAAGGTACTGGCCAAACGGGCGGAAAAAAAGGCAAAGGCCGAGCTGAAAGCTGCCCACAAGGCAATGAAGACCGCAAAAAAGGCCATCCGGGAAAATAAAAAGAACAGCAAATAACCACACATTGTGAGGCAAAAATGCGGGCGGCGGCAGACAGCTGTCGCCCACAACGGCATGATTATAAATGGAGGAGCTGCCATGAAAACGATCATTATGGGCGGTACAAACCGAGAGCCGTCCCCGATGGAGCTGAGAAACCGTGCGCTGGCCCGCAGAGCTGCGGCGGAGGGCTTTGTGCTGCTGGAAAATGACGGTGTCCTGCCGCTGAAGGATCAAAAAATCGCGCTCTATGGTTCAGGGGCTAGAATGACCGTTAAAGGCGGGACCGGTTCCGGCGCCGTGCGGGAGCGATACGCCGTCACCATTGCCCAGGGACTGGAAAACGCGGGATTTGAGATCACGACCACCGGCTGGCTGGATCGATTCGACCGGTTTTATGCCGATACCTACGAGGCGTACCGGCAGGAAATGGAGAAAAAGGTGGCGGGGGTCCGGGAATTCTACCGGATTCTGCATGAGATCCCGCCCTTCCGGCATCCCACCGGCATCCCGGTGACAGCGGAAGACGTGGCGGCCTCTGGCTGTGATACGGCGGTCTATGTCCTGGCCCGGCAGGCCGGTGAAGGAAATGACCGAAAAGACGTGCAGGGCGACTACCGTCTAGACGACGTGGAAAGGGAAAACCTGGAATTTGTTTCCGGCGCGTACAAGAATTTGATTGTTGTGATCAATGCCGGCGGTGTGATCGACGTGAGCTTCCTGGATACCCTTCATGTCAGCGCCTTGGTCTACTTTGTCCAAGGGGGAGAGGAGGGAGGCAACGCCCTGGCGGATGTGCTGTCCGGGAAGGTGAATTTCTCCGGAAAACTGGCCACCTCATGGGCCTACAGGTTCGAGGACCTGCCCTCCAACGAGACTTATTCCTATCTGGGCGGCGATGAATATAACCAGGAGTATAACGAGGGGATCTATGTAGGTTACCGCTTCTTTGATACCTTCGGAGTGAAGCCTCGATATGCGTTTGGATACGGTCTGAGCTATACCGCGTTTCAGATCGCTCTGTGTGATATATCTGTTGAAACAGGGGCGCTGAAGATCCACGCGTCGGTTAAGAATGTAGGGAAGGTACCTGGCCGGGAGGTGGTTCAGCTCTACGCCTCCGTTCCCTTTGGCCAGACCGGGGCTGAGCGTCAGCGACTGGTAGCCTTTTCCAAAACGGAAGATTTGGCTCCCGGTGCGTGCAAGGAGGTCCTACTGACCGTACCCATGAAGAACCTGGCCTGCTATGACGAGGAGAAGGCCGTCTGGGTCCTTTGGTCCGGAAAATACATTCTGCGTTTGGGCAACGCCTCCGATGCGGCTGTGCCTGTGGCCGCGCTGACCCTTGGCGCGGAGGCGGTGCTGGAGCAATGCGTTTCCGTCTGCCCGCCTTTGCATGAGATAAAAGAAATCGTTCCTCCTGCCCGGCCTGCCGAGGATGTGTCCGGCCTGCCGGTATGGGCTCTGGACGAATACCTTCCCGAGCCGATCCGGCACACCTATGAAACCCCAGAGGAACCGTCCGACCCGCTGGTGGAGGCCATGACTGTCGAGCAGTTGGCCACTCTGGTGGTGGGCGGCGGCACCGGCAACAAGCAACTCCAGGTTACAGCCATGGGCGCCTCCGGCACCACCACGCCGGAGCTGTATGAAACCCTGGGCATTCCCAACGCCATTCTATCCGACGGCCCCGCGGGGCTGAATCTGACGAGCCAGGTGGTAGAGCTCCCGGATGGCTCCGTAAAAGCTGCCCGGGTGCCGGAGACACTGGAGGCATACCGCCGGTATCTGTTTGGCTTTGCCGGCATGGCGCTGAAGAGCCAGATGGCCCGACCGGAGGATGGAACCGTTCACTATCAGTACGCCACCGCATGGCCCTGCAGCCAGCTTTTGGCCCAGAGCTTCGATCCCGCGCTTCTGGAAGCGGTGGGAGACGCCGTTGGCGCGGAAATGGAAGCTTTTGGCGTTACGGTCTGGCTGGCCCCCGGCATGAACATCCACCGCAACCCCTTGTGCGGGCGAACCTTCGAGTATTACTCTGAGGACCCGCTGGTGTCTGGCAAGATGGCCGCTGCCATCGTCCGGGGCGTTCAGTCCCATCCCGGCAAGGGCATGAGCGTGAAGCACTTTGCCGCCAACAGCTGTGAGCTGCAGCGCAATTTCTCCTCCTCCAATATGACGGAGCGGACGTTGCGGGAACTGTATCTGCGGGGCTTTGAGATTGCAGTGAAGGAAAGCGCACCCATGACGGTGATGGCTGCCTATAACAAGGTCAATGGTATATACTGCCCCAATAATTACGATCTGCTGGTGAAAGTGCTGCGAAACGAATGGGGCTTCCGTGGCCTGGTTATGAGCGACTGGGATGCCATGAAGGCAGACCGGACCGACTGCTGCAAAGCGCTCAGCGGCGACGCGCAGAAAGCGCCCGCCGCGCAATGCGACCTCATCTGCCCCGGCCGGCCGGATCAGGTGGAGGCGCTGAAAAAGGGCGTCGACTCCGGCGCAGTCCGCATGGAGGACCTGCGGTGCAGCGCTGCCCGAGTCCTGCGCTTGGTGCGGGGGAATACGGTCCTGACAAGTAAGTAAGGAGGAGCCTATGCGAAAAAGCATTGATTTTAACGGAAACTGGTCCTTTGCCAAGCCTGGGGAGGCGCCTGTTTCCGTCACTCTGCCCCACACCTGGAATGCCGTGGATGGTCAGGATGGGGGCAATGACTACTGGCGCGGCGCCGCGGTGTATACCAAATCCTTCCCCAAGCCTCTGCTGAAGGATGGAGAGCGGGTCTATATTGAATTCAGCGGCGCGGCTATGACCGCGGATGTGACGCTCAACGGTGTCCCTCTTGCCCATCATGAGGGCGGCTACTCCACCTTCCGGGCGGAGATGACCGATGCGTTGCGACAGGAAAATCTGCTGGAAGTGACGGTAGACAATGGAGAAAATCGCCGGGTATACCCCCAGAAGGCGGACTTTACCTTCTATGGCGGGTTGTACCGGGATGTGAAGCTGATCGTTGTCCCGGAACGGCACTTTGAACTGGAAAAGGACGGCACGCCGGGCATCAAGGCCACGTCCGTCGTAGACCTGGCGCGTCGCTCCGCCACCGTCATGGTGGAGACCTGGCAAAATGGCGGCGATGTGGAGATCACGGTAGATGGAAAGCACAGGACCGTTCCCTCTGTGGACGGCTACGCCAGCGCGGAGTTTGTGCTGGAGAACGTCCGGCTTTGGGACGGGGTGCAGGACCCGTACCTGTATACTGCCACCGCGAAGCTGGAAAGCGGCGATGAGACCAGTACCCGGTTCGGCTGTCGGGAAATCCGCTTTGACCGGGAGAAGGGCTTTTTCCTCAACGGTCGGCCCTACCCCCTCCGCGGGGTGTCCCGCCATCAGGATCGGCAGGGTATGGGCAACGCGCTCACCATGGCCGAGCACCGGGAAGACCTGGAAATCATCCGGGAGATCGGCGCCAATACCGTGCGGCTGGCCCACTACCAGCACGCCCAGGAGTTTTACGATCTGTGCGACGAATACGGAATCATCGTCTGGGCGGAGATCCCTTATATCACGGAGCATATGCCGAACGGCCGGGAGAACACCCTCAGTCAGATGCGAGAGCTGGTGGTGCAGAATTATAATCATCCCTCCATTGTGTGCTGGGGACTTTCCAATGAGATCACGGCCTCTGGCGAGGCGACAGAGGACTTGATGGAGAACCACCGGCTGCTCAACGATCTCTGCCATCGGCTGGATGCCACCCGGCCCACCACCATGGCCCATGTGTTCATGCTGGAGACCGACAGCCCGCTTATTGATATTCCCGATATCGGAAGCTACAATCTGTACTTTGGCTGGTATCTGGGAGAATTGGAGCAGAACGACCGATTCTTCGATGAATTCCATGCTAAATTCCCCGGACGGGTCATCGGCTTCTCTGAGTACGGCGCCGACGCTAATCCCCAATTCCATTCCTCCACGCCCGAGCGGGGAGACTACAGCGAGGAGTACCAGTGCCTCTACCATGAGCACCTGCTGAAGGTGATCCGGGAGCGGCCCTATCTTTGGGCTACCTATGTGTGGAATCTGTTCGACTTCGCCGCCGACGGCCGGGATGAGGGTGGAAAAAAGGGCATCAACCAGAAGGGCCTGGTGACCTTTGACCGAAAGCTGCGAAAGGACACGTTTTACCTGTACAAGGCGGCATGGAGCCAAGAGCCGTTCGTACATATCTGCGGGCGGCGATACGCTGACCGGGCGGAAGGGGTTACCCAGGTCAAGGTTTATTCCAACCAGCCCTCCGTGGCGCTCTTTGTGGACGGGAATGAGATCGGCTCCATTGCGGGGCAAACCGTTTTCACCTTTACCGTCCCCATTACCGGCGAGCATCAAATTGAGGCCGTCGCCGGAGAGTGCCGGGATCAGATCATCCTGCGCCGCACGGCGGAGCCCAACAGGGCGTATCTTTTCCGGAAAGCGGAGGTCGTCAACTGGTTCGATAAAGCGGACTATGACCCCGACTGCTATTCTGTCAAGGATACCATGGGTGAGCTGATGCAGAATCCCCGCTCCGCCGCGATCTTGGGAAAGATGATGGAGCGCATGACCGCCAGCCGGGGCGATGTAGCCAAAAGCGCCTCCGGGAATGCCAACCTTCAGCGTATGATGGCGGGGCTGCCCCTGGAGAGCCTGATCAAGCAGGCCGGCGGCGCGGTACCGGCGGAGATGGTAAGATCCCTCAACGCCGCCTTGCAGCAGATCAGGAAGTGAGATAAAGCGATGGTTTATAGTGTCAACATGAAGCTCTCCGCTCTTCTGGAAGACCCTGCCGGAGCCGCGCTGTTTGACCGGTTTCTTCCCGGTATGAGGAAAATGGTAGCGGCCAACCCCCAGGCCGGTTCCTTATCCTTGGAGCAGCTGGTGCGATATGCCAGGGTCCCGCAGGGAGAGCAGCTCCTGGAATCTCTGGGCAGGGAGTTGGACAAGCTCAACACCCCGGAAAACCGGATCAGTCCGGCAGAGCGGGCACTGATCCAGCGCTTTCAGGAACTGGACCGTCAGGATCAGAGCAAACCCAAGGCAAAAACGGCGTCCCATACGCAAGACGCGTTTTACCCCGGTCAGCCCTGGCTGGATACCAAGGGCGAACCGATCCAAGCCCATGGCGGCGCGGTATATTTCGAGGACGGCGTCTACTATTGGTATGGGGAAAACAAGGAGCATACCGACGGAAAGAACGGCGTCTGGACCTGGGGGATCAAGGTCTACGCTTCCACAGATCTATATAATTGGGAGGACCGGGGATTCCTCATCCCCCCAGTGCTGGACGATCCCAATGCCGCACTGTTCCCGGCAAAGCGGGTGGACCGGCCCCACATTCTCAAGTGTCCCGCCACCGGGAAGTATGTCTGCTGGATCAAGCTCTCCGGGCCGGAGGCGGCTTTCACCGTGTGGCAGGCGGACCGGCTTTTAGGTCCCTACCGGATGGTGGAGAACCTCTATAATCCCGGCGGCCACAAGGCAGGGGATTTTGACCTGGTCTCCGATGAGAAAACCGGGAAGGGGTATCTCTACTTCGACGCGGACCACCGTTCCATGCTCTGCATGGAGCTGACGGAGGATTATCTCCATGCCGGCAGGGAGGTTGCGAAAAGCTATCCGAATTTGCACCCGCCCTTTACCCGGGAGGCCCCGGCGCTCTTTGAGCGGGGCGGAAGAAAATATATGCTCACCAGCGGCATGACCGGCTATGTGCCGAACCAAAGCGCCGCCGCCGTTTCGGATGCCTGGGATACGCCCTTTGAACACATCGGGAATCCACACCTGGAGGACGAGACCAACGCCTCCTTCAACAGTCAGATCTGTAAGGTATTCCGGGTGGAGGGCAGCGGCCTGCTGATCGCCATGGCGGATCGCTGGCTTCCCGGCTATCCGGTGGATGCCCGGATCGCGGATCTGTTTACCCGGGTCATTGCCGAAAAGGACGCTCCGGACCGGTATCATGCCACACCGGCGGAACGGCAGGAAATGCTGGAAGCGAATGTGCTGGAAACGGCCGACACCTCCGTAGCCGGCTATGTGTGGCTACCAGTGACTATCCACGCTGATATGCCGGAAATCCGCTGGTCGGCGTGCTGGAGGCTCCAGGAGCTTTCCAGCGAGGAATGAGCAGGGAGGCGGTAAAGGCAAGTCCGCCCAGACCGCTTACCGATATATTTTTGATGGATCGCAGCCGCGGGCCATTCTAGAAAGGAGCAGATGCAAATGGATAAGAAGAAAAACGGGATGCTGAAACCGATCCGTACCGCCAAAGCGGTGGTGATCTACGTTGTATGCCTGGTGCTGATTGCCGCCATGCTGGTGGGCAATTATTTCGCCGATGCATACCGGGAGCTCATTACCGTCTATTTGAGCGGTTCCGGAACGGTTTCCAGCAAGGAATCGGAGGCACTGTGCCAGGAAATCGAGCAGGAGGGCATGGTGCTGCTGAAAAATGAGGGCGGTTTGCCCCTCGCCTCCGGGGCGAAGGTGTCTGTCTTCGGCCAGGACAGCGTCGACTTTGTCTATGGCGGTGCCGGTTCCGGCGCGGTGGATACTTCCAAGGCCGCGAATCTGAAGCAGGCACTGGAAGCCGCCGGCTTTTCCGTAAATCCCACCTTGTGGGACTTTTACGCCACCGGTCCGGGCAAGGGCTACCGGAAGACGACCCCCGACGAGACTGGTGCGGGCGTCTTTGCCGTGAACGAAGTGCCGGTATCGGTGTACACCGATGACGTCAAGAGCAGCTTCTCTTCCTTTGGCGACGCGGCGGTAGTCTGTATTGGCCGCAGCGGCGGCGAAAGCGCGGACATCCCCACCACACCGCTGGAGACCGGCTCGCTGTATTTGGAGCTGGACCCGGAAGAGCTGGCGATGCTCTCCATGGCCTGCGGCAGCTTTGACAATGTGGTCCTGCTGCTCAACAGCAACAACCCAGTGGAGCTGGGCTTCCTGGATGATCCTGCATATGCCAACGTCAAGGCCGTCCTCTGGTGCGGTGGCGTGGGCCAGACGGGCATCTACGCGATCGGCGAGGCGCTTGCCGGTACGGTGAATCCCTCCGGCAAGCTGGTGGACACCTATGCCTATGACTCGCTCAGCGCCCCGTCGGCGGCGAATCTGGGCGATTACACCATTACCAACAGCACTGTCGGAAATGGGAACAAATATCTGGTCTATGCCGAGGGCATCTATGTGGGCTACCGGTACTATGAGACCAGGTATGAGGACACGGTCATGGGCCAAGGCAACGCCGGGGACTATGACTACGCCGCCACGGTCCAATTCCCCTTCGGTTACGGCCTGTCCTATACCACGTTCAGTTGGTCCGATTTCCAGGTGGAGGAAAAGGAGGACGCTTTTGAGGTGTCCGTCACCGTCACCAACACCGGAAGCCAGGCGGGCAAGGATGTGGTAGAGATCTACCTCCAGTCTCCCTATACCGACTATGACCGGGAAAACGGGATCGAGAAGGCCGCTGTGACCCTGGCAGGCTTTGCCAAAACGGAGGTGCTGGAGCCAGGCGACAGCGAAGACGTTACTATCACCGTGCCCAAGGAGCTGATGAAGTCCTATGACGCCAAGGGCGCGGGGACCTACATCCTGGATGCCGGCGACTACTATCTCACTGCCGGGCACGATGCGCATGACGCGGTGAATAATATTCTATCCGCCAAGGGCTATACGGTCTCCCAAGGGATGACTGCCGAGGGCAATCCGGCCATGACCTGGAAAACCACGGTCAGCAGTCAGGACAACGCCGTTTATTCGGTCTCCCTTGCCACCGGTACGGCCATCGTCAACCAGTTTGACGATGTGGACATCCGTTACTATGACGGAAACTTTACTTATCTATCCAGAAGCGATTGGACCGGCACTTGGCCCACGACTTACCAAAACGGCTCCTGGGAGGCGCCTGAAACGCTGCTGAAGGACCTGCTATGGAAGCGGGACGTGTCGGTGATCGGTTCCGGTGGGGAGTCCATGCCCGCGTTTGAGCAGGACAGCGACAAAACAGTCTCCGACCTGGCCGGAACCGACTACAGTGATGAAGACTGGCAGGAGCTGGTGGAGCGCCTGACTCCGGACCAGGCAATGCGGCTTGTCCGTTTGGGCGGCTATGCTACCATTCAGATGGATGCCATCGGCCTTCCCGCCACCCAGGACAAGGACGGCCCCTCTGGTATTTCCGGGACTCTGGTGGGTGGCCAAAGCGCCACGGCCTATCCTGTCGAAGTAGTGATGGCCAGCACTTGGAATACCGAGCTGATCCAGCGGCTGGGCGAGAGCGTGGGCGACGACTCCGTGGCCACCGGCGTGGCTGGCTGGTATGCCCCCGGTGTGAACATTCATCGTTCTCCCTACAGCGGGCGGAATTTCGAGTATTTTTCCGAGGACGGCTTCCTTTCTGGTAAGATCAGCGCCGCCGAGGTGCGCGGCACCCGGAGCAAGGGCGTGCTTACCTATATGAAGCACTTTGCCCTGAATGACCAGGAGAGCAACCGCTACGGCGCCGCTTTCTTTGCCAATGAGCAGGCGATCCGAGAGATCTTCCTGAAGGGCTTTGAGTACACCGTTACCGAGGGCGACTCCAACGGCGCGATGGCAGCCATGAACCGGCTGGGCGCCACCTGGTCCGGCTCCCACAAGGGTCTGATGACCAATGTGCTGCGGGAGGAATGGGGCTTTGAGGGCTGCGTCATCACAGACCAGGCCTCCGTTCCCGCCATGTTCTATCAGGATATGGTTTCCGGTCTGGCCGCCGGCACAGACTTGTGGCTCAACACCAACAAAAACTATTGGCAGCTCAATGCCTATGCGGAAATTGACGGCACCGTCACCGACTGGACCGGCAATGCCGCCGTGATGGCCAATGTCCAGCGGGCCGCGAAAAATATTATTTACGCGGTGTCCACCACCAACGCCATGGAAAAGGCTGGGCACGCATCCATGCCTGCATGGCAGGTCGCTCTGATCATTCTGAATATTCTTGTATTTGGCGGCGCCGCGATCCTCTTGGTCTGGACGACGCTGCGCCTGGTGATAACTCTGAAATCGAAACCGAAAACTGCAAAACAGGAAGAAGGAGATGGCATTGTGAAAAAGAAAATCGTAGCAATCCTGACGGTTGCCGCCCTGGTGATCGGCCTGGCCGCCGGTGTCTTGGTCATGTTCCTGGTGAAGGGCGGCTCCTCCAGTGCCGGTGGGGCCAACGTCATCGGCGTCTATGTCTACGGCGAGGCTGCCGGAAACAGCATGGGTGACAACGACTTTGTGGAATATGAGTTGACGCTGTATGAGGACGGCACCTATAAGTTGACGACCTCTACCGCCAGCTGCGGCTACAGTATGCTCCTGTCCAATACCGTTGTCAACGCCTACGGCACCTACACCAAGGGCACCTCCGCCGACGGCTATACGCCCTGCCAGCTCAGCGAGGCGACCCGGATCGTCTATAATGGCTATTCCGATGTGGGCGGTTACAATATGTCCTACGATACTGACACGATCGCTTCCTGGCCTGTCGAGCTGCCTGGCGGAGTCATGACCGAGCAGGCGGATTTCTGGGTGCAGTTCGGCGCTGCCCGTACTGTCAGCCTGGACGATACCGCGGCCAGCCGGATGATGCTCACTACCGGCGCGGCGGCTCCCAATCCCATCGGCGGCAAGGGTGACCAGAGCGACGAGCCCACTGACACCACCACCCAGCCTGCCCAGGACGAGACCCAGCCTGCCCAAACAGCCCCGACCGACGGTGTCACCGTGACCAGTGACGATGGCGCCACTACGCTGACCTTTAACTCCGACGGGACCTATGTATTCAAATTTGAGTCCTACGGCGTAGAAGACGCCGGCACGTACACCTTTGAAGGCGGCGTGCTCACGCTGACCAATTCCAATGGCGCGGAGGCCACCGCCGAGGGCGATCCGTTGAAGCTCCACTATGTCACCGCGGTCAGCGACCAGCTCACCGGGGACTTCACCATCGATCCCAAGGATCTTCCCGCCGGTGGTGAGGCGTCCGCTCCGACCGAGGGCGTCACCGTGACCAGTGACGACGGCGCCACTACTATGACCTTCAATTCCGACGGAACCTATGTATTCAAATTTGAGTCCTACAGCGTAGAGGATGCCGGTACTTACACCTTTGAAGGCGGCGTGCTCACGCTGACCAACTCCAAGGGTGCGGAGGCCACCGCCGAGGGCGATCCGTTGAAGCTCCACTATGTCACCGCGGTCAGCGACCAGCTCACCGGGGACTT
>CANRQC010000005.1 GCA_947632695.1 uncultured Oscillospiraceae bacterium
GCTTTCCGCCTTTGAAGCCCCAAAGCCGGTGAAAAAGGACGCCTTTCTCCGGACCCACCGCCGCCGGGAAATGGGCGCCCTCCGGTGGGTGCTGACCCAGGTGGGCTACATCCGGTGGTACGTCTGGCTGGGCTCCGTGGGGGTCTTCCTGCTGATGCTGATCCTGGGCAGGACCGCAGAGCCTCAGGATTTCTGGCCGGTCTCCAGCCTGACGCCTCTGCTGGCGTTGCTGACGGTGTCCGAGGGAAGCCGTTCCCGGCGCCACGGCATGGAGGAGCTGGAGCTGGCCTGCCGGATGCCGGTGGGGGCGGCGGTGCTGGCCCGGCTGACGGCCCTGGGGCTGTTCGACCTGGCCCTGCTTGGAGCGGCGGCGCCGGTTCTGGGAAGCTGGGCCGGGCGGCGGACCTTGGAGGCGGGGGTGTATCTTTTAACGCCCTATCTGCTCACCGCCGCCCTGGACATGGAGCTGAGCCGCCGTTTCCGGGGCAACCTGGGCCTGATGTACAGCGCCGCCGCTGCCGGGGCGGTGTACGCCCTGGGAAACTGGCTCCCGGGGGACCGGCTCTACCGGGCGGAGGTCCTGCCCATTTGGTGGGGGGCGCTGGTCCTGACCCTGGCGGCGGCGGTTTTTGAGACTTATAAGACGGCAGAGAGAAAGGAGATCTTACAATGGAGCTGATCGTGCGGGGGCTGACCAAACGCTATCAGAACCGGCCGGTGGTGAACAATCTGTCCTTCCGGCTCTATCCCGGGATCAACGGCCTGCTGGGGGCCAACGGGGCGGGGAAGACTACCTTGATGCAGATGCTCTGCGGGGTTTTGCGGCCCACCGCCGGTTCCGTCAGCCTGGACGGGGTGGACGTGGCCAGCGAGGACTACCGGGCGGCCCTGGGATATCTGCCCCAGAATTTTGGGTACTACCCGGAATTCACCGGGATGGACTTTCTGATGTACCTGGCGTCCTTGAAGGGCCTGTCCAAGAGCCACGCCAAGCGGCGGGCGGCGGAGCTGCTGGAGATGGTGGGCCTGGCGGATATGGCAAAAAAGCGGATCAAGACCTACTCCGGCGGCATGAAGCAGCGGCTGGGCATCGCCCAGGCCCTGCTGAACGACCCGAGGCTCTTGATCGTGGACGAACCCACGGCGGGCCTGGACCCCAAGGAGCGGGTCCGATTCCGCAAGCTCCTGGCCCAGCTGGGGCAGGACACCATCGTGCTGCTCTCCACCCACATCGTCTCCGACGTGGAGCACATCGCGGACCGGATGCTGATGATGTCCAGCGGCCGGTTCATCATGGACGAGCCCTGGGACAAGACCCGGACGGACCTGGAGCACCTGTTTTTGGAGGAATTTGGAGGGATGGAGGAATGAACGGATTTGGTTCGCTGTTTTCCTATGAGCTGAAGAAGCTCTGGATGCGGCCGCTGCTGTGGGTGGTGCTGGGGAGCCTGCTGTTTTTGCATCTCCGGGGCATGTATAGGAACTATGTAGGCTACACGGGGACGACACCCTATGTCATTGTGGACGAAAACGGCCAGAGGAAGGACGTGGATCTGGACACCAGCGGGAGTGCCCGGCGGGAAATGGAAGGAGGACGGGCCCTGGCCGGGACGACAATCGACGACGCCTTCTTCCGCCGGGCCCAGGAGACCATCCCCCTGGACAAGGAGCCCTACTATATTGACCGGTATTTTTTGGAGAACGACGCCAGCTACTACGCCTTTTATCGGGAATTTCCGGCGTATCTGAAGCATAATACGGCGGCGGAGTTTTACAAAATGCGCAGTGATCAGATCCAGGGGCTGTTCAGCGGCCTGGACAAGGATTCCCGGGCCTACTGGGAGGCCCGGGAGGCGGAGGTGGAAAAGCCCTTCGTCTATCAGCCCATCACCGGCGTGGACGCGCTGGAGTTTGAGGTGGGGTCGCTGGGAAATTACATTCCCGTTCTGGGCGGGGCGGCGCTGTGCGACCTCTTTGCCCAGGAGCGGCGGAACCGCATGGAGGCGCTGCTGTTCAGTACGAAACGGGGGAAGGGCCTGTTGTTCTGGGCCAAGGCCCTGGCCGGCATGGCGACGGCGGCTGGCGGAGTGCTGCTGATTTTCGGAGCGCTGACGGCGGAAGAGCTGGCCCTCTATGGGACCGGGGGCTGGACTGGGGCGATCCAGCTGAGTCTGGGCTATTGGACCAGCAGTCTGGCTCTCACCATGGGTCAGCTGGTGGGGACCGAAATGCTGATCGTAACGGTCTACGCCCTGCTCACCGGGCTGTTGGCGGCGGCGATCTCCGCCCTGACCGGCAGCGGTGTGGCGGCCCTGGCCGCCACGACGGCGGTGATGTTCCTGCCGATACTTGTCGGGCCTGACAGCAGCTGGGCGCAACTGCTGCCCGAGCGGTTGACCAATTCCATGAATCTGTGCGGGAGTTTGTTTCTCTGGCGCTTCTCCGGGGTCCAGCTGAACCTATACCAGACCGGGATCCTGCTGTATTCCAGCCTGGCGGCGGCGCTGTTCGGCCTGTGCGGCCTATTTTGGCTGCTGTTCTGGGCCCGGCCCGTCCACACCGGCGGTATTAAGACCGGGGGAGCCGGCGGGCGCGGCGGGCGATGGCTGGAAGCCGGGCCGTCCCGGCGGAGCGGGCAAAATTTCAATGCCCGCCGGGTTTCCCCGGCGGAGAGAGAAGAAAGGAGCGGGGATCGATGAAACGGATAGTGATATGGGGCGCGGCGCTGGCCGCGGTGGCACTGCTCCTGCTTCATGGCAGGGAGCTGCTGCCATGGCTCCATGTCAGCGCCCAAAAGGATCCAGTGACGCAGTTTGCCGGGGAAACGGCACAGGAGCCCCATTTTTCCGGCCTCAACGATTTGGAGGCGGCGGTGAATACCCCGCCGGACTATACCCAGGGCGTCCAGGCCCTGGACGGGGCGGGGGAGGAGCTGGCCTTTACCTATGACGATTCCGGGGTGGACCTTTCTACCCAGGGTACTTACTATGTGACCTACACCGCCTGGGACGCCGCCGGGAATCCCATTACCGCCCGGCGGCAGGTGGACGTAAACCACACCATGGCGGAGACCGAAAGCGTGGTGGCCTGGCTGGCGGGGGAGTGCGAAGACGATCCGCTGTCCATCAAGTGCTATATTCGGGACCACGTCTATTACAATTCCAACTACGGTGCCGGGGACCCGGTGTGGTACGGCATCAACCACGGCATTGGCAACTGCTATGTCCACGCCCGGGTCCTTCAGGAGGTGCTGGAATACAAGGGCTACGATACCCGGCTCATCTGGACCACGGACAAAAGCCACTATTGGGTCCTGGTGGACATGGGTGGCTGCTGGCGGCACCTGGACGCCACACCGGGGGCGTCCCACGGCTGGACGGAGCTGATGACCGACCAGGAGCGCCTAGCCTCCCTGGATGGCCGCACCTGGGACGCTTCCCAGTGGCCCGCCTGCGAATAATAAAGAAAAGGGCCCCGGCAGTGCCGGGGCCCAAAAATTATAGGGTTTACTCCTGATCGTCCTCGTCTTCGGTGGCAAATTCCAGGGTCTCGCCGCAGGCGGGGCAGACGATGGAGCCCTTGTCCAACGTGGCCTCGTCAAAATCAATGACGTTGCCGCAGGGGCACTTCACCTCGTAGATGGTCTCCTCGTCGGGGCCAAACTCGACGTAATCGTCCTCATCGTCCTCGTCTTCGTCATCTTCCTCGTCCTCGTCGTCGTAATCGTCTTCGTCCTCGTCATCCTCGTCGTCATCCATGATGTAGTCCTCGATGGCGTCCAGGTCGTCCTCGATCTCATCCAGCTCGTCGGAGATGGCGATGGTGGTCTCCTCCACGTCGGACAGCTTCCGGGTCACATCCCCCAGCAGCTCCACCACGGCGGCGAGAATTTTCCCCTCGTTGGTGGTGGTGTCCAGGTTCATGCCCTCCATCAGGCCCTTGAGATAGGCGGCTTTTTCGGTAATGGTCATGGCTCCTCCTTACGACTTGGCCCGGCCCAGATATTCGCCGGTGCTGGTGTCGATGCTGATCCGGTCGCCCTCGTTGATGAACAGAGGCACCTTGATCTCCGCGCCGGTTTCCACAGTGGCGGGCTTGGTGACGTTGGTGGCGGTGTTGCCGGCGAAGCCGGGCTCGGTGTGGGTGACGGTCAGGTCCACGAACCGGGGAGACTCCAGGCCAAAGACGTTGCCCTTGTAGCTCATGACGGTGCAGACGTCGTTCTCCTTGACGAAGCGGAAGCCCTCGTCCAGCACGGCCTTCTCCAGGGGCTCCAGCTCATAGGTCTCGGGGTCCATGAAGTAGTACAGCTCGCCGTCGTTGTAGGAGTACTCCATCTTTTTCCGCTCGATGTAGGCGGTGGGGTACTTGTCGTTGGGGTTGAAGGTGGTCTCAGTCACGGCGCCGGTGATGACGTTCTTCATCTTCACACGGACGAAAGCCGCGCCCTTGCCGGGCTTGACGTGCTGGAACTCGATGATCTGCATGACCTTGCCGTCCATGTCGAAGGTAACGCCGTTTCGGAAATCGCTGACAGAAATCATATGAAAATCCTCCTAAATTCTCCCCTCAGGGAATTTGTCATCGTTTTACGGATATATTCTAACCGAATCCGCCCCTATTTGCAAGGGGAAAATGGATTTTTTTACAAAATGATGAGCTGCTTCGGGCTGTGGGTGATGTCCTCGCAGCCGTCCTCGGTGAAGATCACCACGTCCTCGATCCGGACGCCGAATTTTCCCGGCAGGTAGATGCCCGGCTCTGCGGAGCAGACCATCCCCGCCTGCATAGTAGTTTCGCCCCCGGCGTTGCAGCCCGGGTTCTCGTGGATCTCCAGGCCCACGCCGTGGCCGTAGCCGTGGCCAAAGTAGGAGCCGTAGCCCGCGTCGGTGATGACCTTCCGGGCGGCGGCGTCCACCTCCTTGCCCTTGACGCCGGGCCGGGTGGCGGCGATGCCGGCGGCCTGGGCCTGGGCGACGATGTTATAGATCTTCCGCATCTCCTCGGTGGCGTAGCCCAGGGCCACGGTGCGGGTCATGTCGGAGCAGTAGCCCTGATACAGAACGCCAAAGTCCATGGTGATAAAGTCCCCGTCTTGCAGCTTCCGCTCGCCGGGAACGCCGTGGGGCAGGCTGGTGTTGGGCCCGGACACCACGATGGGGTCAAAGGACAGCCCCTCGCCGCCGTTTTTCAGCAGGCAGTAGATGAGCTCGGCGCAGAGCTGCTTTTCCGTCATGCCGGCGTGGATCTTGGTCAGCACCTCGGTGAAGGCGGCATCGGTGATGTCCTGGGCCTTGCGCATCCGATCCAGCTCCCAGGGCTCCTTCACCGCCCGCAGGCTGCTGATGTCGTGATTCCGGGGGGTGAGGGCGGCGTGGAGGCGCTTTTCATACCCCAGGTACTCCGCCATGGTCAGGTAGTTTTCTTCATAGCCCAGGGTGGTGACGCCGAAGTCCTCCAGGGCCTGGTTGATCCGCTGGAAGTAGCTGTGTTCCCGGTCCACCACCAGCACCTCGAAATCCTTAATATTGTTCTCGGCGGACTCGATGTACCGGCTGTCCGTAAAGTACCGGCGCCCGGCCTTGGAGACGATGGCCACGCCCTCGGCGATGTCAAATTCCGCGGCGTAGAACCGGCTGTACCGGCTGGTCAGCAGCAGACCGTCCTGCTCCTTTTCCAGCAGGGCAAGATATTTTTCCATATTCTTCATTTTTTTATCCTCCTTTTTCTGGCGGCGATGATAAACGGCATTTCCGCCGCGTGGCGCAGCTTCAGCCAGAAATTATGATTGTGAATGGCCTTCACCAAAATGGGCCTTACCCCCGCCAGATTGGCCCCCATGGTGTCGGTGTAGATCTGATCCCCCACCAGGGCGCAGTGCCGGGGGTCCTCCCCGAACATGGCGAGGCACTGACGGATGCCCCGGCTCAGAGGCTTTAAGGCTCCGGTGACGCAGGGAAGGTCAAATTCCTTGCAGAAAGCCCGCACCCGGTCCTTCCGGCTGTTGGACACCACGCACAGCCGGATCCCGGCTTCCCTCATCTCCTGGAACCACCCCACCACCTGGGGACTGGGCCGGTCCGTGGTGTAGGGCACCAGGGTGTTGTCGAAATCCAGCATCAGCAGCCGGATATCCAGCCCCCGCAGTATCTCCGGGGTCAGATCCGACACCTGATCGGCGATCAAACTGGGCAGAAAAGGCATATCTGTCTCCCATCTGGCATAGAGTTTAACCCTATTATAGCACGGAAGGAGGCGCTTGTCCATGGCTTTGCCGGTATATCTTGCCATGACGGCGGCGGATTTTTCTCATTGTACCGTACCGCCGCCCCGGATGGCGTGGATGTCCTGCCATTTTTCACCCGCGGGGCCGGGACTTTCCAATCTGCCGGAGGCGCTGCCCCCCGGGTCGGTGCTGATGCTGGATGACAGCCTGCCCCTCCAGGGCCACGATCCGGCCCTGGCAGCGGCCACGCTGGGGGACCTGGCGGAGCGGTTTTCCTGCGCCGGGATCCTGCTGGATTTCCAGCGTCCGCCCACGGAGGCTGCCCGTCAGGTGGCGCGCCGGGTGGCGGCGCTGCCCTGGCCGGTGGGGGTGTCCCGGGAGCATTGGCAGGGGAGCGGCGGGGTGTTTTTGCCGCCGCCTCCGCCGGATTGTCCCCTGGAGCGCTATCTATCCCCCTGGCGGGGACAGGAGATTTGGCTGGAGGCCGCGCTGAGCGCCCGGCGGATCGAGGTGACAGCCCAGGGGGCGAAAGTGACCGAGACCCTGCCCCCAGAGGGGGCGGGGCGGAAGCTCCCGGGGCTTCACTGCCGTATCCTCCAGGAAGCTGGGCCCGGATGGGCCGGGTTTACCCTCTGGCGGGAACCGGAGGATTTAGATACATTATTAATAGAGGCGGAAGAACGGGGCGTTAAAATGGCTCTGGGGCTCTTCCAAGAGCTGGGAGAAGGTTAAATTCATCAAATTTTGCAAATCTATGTTAAAAAGCCGAAAGCCCACATATGTTCTCCGCTTATCTGAACTGCCGGGGAGCGGCGGGGGATTCCAAAGGGTGGTGCTCCGCGCAGCGAATCAAAAATATTCATGATTGCCGGTGGCAATCATACCTTAACTAACGCCTTTGCTCGAAGCGCCCCCTTGGTCGGCTTCTTGTTTCCTTTCTTGCCGAAACAAGAAAGTAAGGCCCCCGGCAGGGGCCGGGGGAGCAACCACAGCGTGGGATGCACCAAAATAAGAAGGTAAAAAGGTGGATTCCTTCCCCCCGCCCGGTAGCGCAAGTAGTGTAAAGGATCAAGGGCCCTGCCTTCCCGGCGGGGCCCTTGACAAGCTTTACATAATATGGTAATATTCGACATGTGGAGACCACGCTTCTGTTTTACAAAAGCGGTGGCGGAAAAAGACGGCGCCTGTCCCGACAAGGGGGAGGTGATTACATAGCTCTCATCGGGGGGAGAAATTCCGCGCGAAAGGGGGCATGTGAAGCATGGATCTGCTGTCCATTCTGGCGAACCTGTGTACGATCATCGATTTTATCGCTTCGGTGATCCGCAGGCTCCGGAACCGTGACACAGAAAAGTGAGCCGTCTGCTGCAACAGGCGGCTCACCTGATTAAGCCGGAGAAGCAATCCGCTTAATCACTGTGACGTCAAGTGTTTGTGGCGCCGTCTTTGGGTCTCCACACCTTTATTATAGCGGTGGTGCCCGCAAATGTCAATACATTTTTAGCGCCACCCACTAGGGATGCCTCCCCCGACCGGGGCACCGGGCCTTGGCGGCCTAAAATTCATACTTGGCACCCAAAAAATTTACACTTTGTCCACAAACCGCGTCGAAAAAAGGCCGCTGTTCACAATCCATCCTCGCGCCGTTCACAGGCCGTTCAAAAATTTTTTGATTTTTTTGAAAAAAGGGCTTGCAAAATGCCTCAAGTTATGGTAACATATCCCTGCAAGCACCGTTAAGAACTCTGGCGGCCCCCTGTTGGGCAGGGGAAGACAGAGAGTAAAGGATGGAAGGAGGCTTGCTTGAATCGAAGAGGGCAGTCTTTTTCCGGATCTTCCCTCTGCGGAGTTCTTAGGGATGCTGGTACATCCGTTCAGCTTCCTCGCCGGTGGAGGCCCCACCTGCGTGACGCATATTATGACCCGAACGGCCGCTCTCCCGGGGGGTAAATGCATGAAGCAAATCTGCTCGATTTTTAAAAGGAGGAAAACATAGTAATGAAGAAACTCATTAGCGTTATGCTCGTTCTGTGCATGGTCCTGGCGCTTGTTCCCGCTATGGCTTTCGCCGCTTCCCCCGACAAGGCTGTTGCTGAAGTCGGCAAGGGCAACTTCTACGCCACCCTGCAGGAAGCTATCAATGCCGCTTCCGCTCCTGGCGCTGTGACCAATGAGGTTGACATTGTTGATGACCAGTATGTTTCCGGTCTGGTTATTTCCGGCAACGTGGTCCTGCAGCTGAATGGCCACACCATCAGCGGAGATGTGGGCGTCGCTCATGTTGCCGCTCCTGCTGTCACTGTGAATGTGGGCGCCACCCTGACCATCGAGGGTCCTGGCACCATCCAGGCTATCGCCGGCGACTTCAATACTGTCATCGGCAATGCTGGCACTCTGATTCTCGACAAGAACATCCATCTCACTGGCCTGATCGCTAACACTGGCGCCATGACTGTTACTACCGCCTACATTACCGGCAGCATTTACAACGTCGGCACTGTTACCTTCAACGGTGGTAATCTGACTCATAACTCCTTGAACGAGGCCCTGTTCACTGGTCCCGGTAAGACCACCATCAACGGCGGTGTGTTCGACGGCACTCTGGACGACCGGTCTTCCAAGGGTTCCTGCGGCGGCCTGACCGTTAACGGCGGCGCTTTCACTGACTCCCATGTTCTGAAGCACACCTCTCAGCCCATCGCTGGCTGGAATCACCAGATCAATGGCA
Source organism: uncultured Oscillospiraceae bacterium (assembly GCA_947632695.1). Lineage (GTDB taxonomy): Bacteria > Bacillota > Clostridia > Oscillospirales > Oscillospiraceae > Faecousia. The sequence goes on from CANRQC010000005.1 coordinate 8,955, forward strand.
ATCAGGCGCCCGGTACTTATAGAACTTATCCTCTGTCTTGGTGGGAAGAGTTCTGGGTTGGCAAGGCTGCCATCGAAGCTCGCGCCAATTACTATGCCGAAGGCCATGTTGAATTCCTGTATGGTGATGTAGCTATTAGCGGTGTTCCCACCGTTACCAGCACCACCAATTATGGCGATATTTATTACTATGATGGCTGGGATGGCTACTACACTGGCACCAACACCAAGGCTCTCGTCACTGCTGCCGACGGCAGCCAGTACACCGGCCGCGGCCTGGTGAACGGCCTGTCCGACTTCAATGTTACTGCTTCTAAGCTGAGCGTTGCCTCCCCCACTGGTGATCCCATTGCCGATGGCCTGCTCAACCAGAATGCTAGCCTTGTGAAGTCTGTCAGTGCCAAGTACACTGGCACCAACAAGAACGAAGTCTACGTGCAGATCGACATCACTGTTGACCTGAAGAAGACCACTGCTTTCACCGTTCCCGAGGGTTATCGGAACTGGGGCAACAACAATGGTTCCCATCAGTGGGTTCCCATTGCTCTGAACTTCCTGAACCTGGATGGCCTGAAGATTGCGAAGGGCAACAATGGCTACGTCGCTCGCGACAGCTGGAACCTGGCCTTCACCTACAGCAAGAACAACGGCACTGAGCCCAACACCACTTATATGTGGGTTGGCGTTGATCACAACGACATGGGTCAGAACGCTTCCTTCGACTTCGCCGATATGCGTTACGGCGATCATGGCCTGATCTATCGTTGCACCATCGTTGTCCATGACACCGACATTGATGTTCCCGAAGTTTCTCATCCCGACGATGAGAATAACGCTGAGACCTATCCTGGCGACGGCAAGGATAAGCCCGCTACTACCACCGCTCCTGCTGCTACCACCGCTCCCGCTGCTACCGGCGCTGGCGACGGCCCCGCCAAGACTGGCGACAACAGCACTGTGATGCTGTGGGCCACCCTGCTGGTTGCTTCCGCCGCTGGTGTCGCGATCTGCGTGGTCGACGAGGCTAAGAAGCGCTCCCACAAGTAATTAACACATTTTCAGGGGGAGGCCCCGCCTCCCCCTGAACCAAAGAACTCCCGTAGATGAATGAGAGCGACCCTGGGCGAATATACCCAGGGATTCATCCGGAAGCTGAAAGCCCTTCCTTTGGGAAGGGCTTTTTTCATTGTATTGGTTGACATTCTTGCAGGATTCGGGTATACTATTATTAGTATTTTACTATCACTCTGAAAACCAGGGAGGTATTGCGATGAATATCCGACCGTCAGCGGCGATTCGCCAGAACTATAATGAGATTGCGGAAATGTGCAGGAAGACAGAAGAACCGGTGTTCCTTACCAAGAATGGGGAGGGCGATCTGGTCGTTATGGACATTGGGACATTTAACCGCAGGGAAAAAATGCTGAAGCTCCGTGAGGAGCTGCTTGCTGTCGAGGAGGATCGCCTGCGGGGGAGCAAAGGCTACTCTGTTGATGAAGTCACGGCTATGATGCGGGTCGCGATCCGGGAGGCTTCGGGGCATGGAAGGTCAGAATAAGTACCATGTGATTGTCTCGGAACGCGCGGCGCGAATGCTTGTTTCTCATGCCGTGTTTCTTGCCCAGGCCAGTGCAGATGCGGCGGAGCGGTTGACTTCCGAATTTGAAAAGACCGCGAAGTCCTTGGAATGGATGCCACAGCGCTGCCCTTGGCTTTACGGTGAATATATCCCAAAAAATGTTTATCGTTCTATTTTGTTTGAAAAGCGTTATTTGATCATCTTCCAGATCGTGGATGATATCGTTTATGTCGATTTTGTCGTAGACTGTAGACAGGATTACGGCTGGTTGATTCGGTAATACAAAACGAGATCGGTAAATCCGCAACTACGTTAGGAAGTCGTAAGCCCACAAATGTACTCCGCTTTTATGCACTACTGGGGAGCGGCGGGGGAATCCAAGGGGGTGGTGCTTCGCGCAGCGAATCTAAAATATCCATGATTGCCGGTGGCAATCATACCTCAATATACGCCTTTGCTCGAAGCGCCCCCTTGGTCGGCTTCTTGTTTCCTTTCTTGCCGAAACAAGAAAGTAAGGCCCCCGGCAGGGGTCGGGGGAGCACTTACAGTGCGGAGTGCACCGAAATAAGAAGGTAAAATGGTGGATTTTGCCCCCGCCTGCCTCGTCGTAGGCGCTGTGGGACTCCGTGGTGGTACGGTAGGAGTTTGTTTGAGGCGACAATAGGCCGCCCGGTTGGGCGGCCTACCGCCTGCCATTTCATTTACCGCTTGACAAATGAATGGGAAGTGGTATAATAAAGGCAGGATGTGAGTGCCCAACGGCGCCGCATTCATAGGCCAACAATGGATTAAGTGGGTTGCTCCCCCAGCTTAATCACCGTGAGCCGTCTGATGCCAACAGACGGCTCACTTTTCATTGTCAGCGTTCTTATCCTTGATGCGCCGGATCAAAAAGTATAGAAACTCAATGATGGTGCAAAGGTTTGCAAGTTGCAAATAGGCCGCCCGGTTGGGCGGCCTACCGCCTGCCACTTTATTTACCACTTGACAAATGAATGGGAAGTGGTATAATAAAGGCAGGATGTGAGTGCCCAACGGCGCCGCATTCTTAGGTCTAACAAATGATTAAGTGGGTTGATCCCCCAGCTTAATCACCGTGAGCCGTCTGAAGCGAACAGACGGCTCACTTTTCATTATCGGCGTTCTTATCCTTGATGCGCTTGATCAAAAAGTAAATAAACTCAATGATGGTGCACATATTGGCTAGGAAGCCAACAAGATCCATGATCTGCATTCCTCCTTCCCGAAAGAGTAACTCTCCCCGTCCAGAGTGATGCATCACCTCCCCCTATTACGGGACAGGCGCCGTCTTGACCGTGCCGCCGTTTTGTTAAAAGCGAAAACGGGAGCACTCACGTTCATTATTTTACATAATTCGACAATAATTGTCAAGTTGCAAAAATTATTCCCCCCAATTTTGGGGGGTGTCTTTTGGGTTTGAGCTAGAAAAGGCGGGCGGTGAGGCTGGCGACGAAAAAGCCGGTAAAATCGGCGAACAGCGCCGCCGGCACCACATAGCGGGTTTTGCGGATGTTTGCCGCCCCGAAGTACACGCTGATGGTGTAGAAGGTTGTCTCCGTGGAACCCAGCATAATGGCGGCGGTGCGCCCTATGGTGGAATCCACCCCATAAGTTGACATAATTTCTGAGCCCACAGCCAGAGCGGCGCTCCCGCTGATGGGACGGATCAGAACCAACATGGCCGTTTCTTTGGGGATCCCGAAAAACTGAAATACCGGCGCGGCCCAGTTTTCCAGTAGCCCGAACGCCCCCGACGCCCGGAGCATATGCACCGCTGTCAGCAGCACGATCAGGGACGGCACGATGGTGAGCAGCAGTTTTAGCCCGTCCTCCGCGCCTTCCAGTAGTAAATGGTAGCCGTCCTCCCCCTTTTTCAGTGCCAGCAGGGAGGCGGTCAGCAGGATCAGCGGAACAATGTAGTCAATCACGTTTCCAGACCCTCCCCAGCGCCCAGGCGGCGCAAAGTCCCAGCCCGGCGGAGCAGAGGCTGGTCACCCATACCGCTGGAAGGATGTCGAAGGGAGTCTGGCACCCCAGGGCCGCCCGCACTGCCGCAACATTCGCCGGGATCAGTTGAATGGAAGCCGTATTCAAAACGATCAGGCGGCACAGCTCGTCGTTTGCCGTGTCGCTTTTTGCCAGTTCTCGGGCGGCGCGGATGCCCATTGGAGTGGCGGCGTTCCCCAAGCCAAGTAGATTCGCGCAGATATTCCCGCTCAAATGCCCGGCCAGAGCCGGGTTTTCTTTTGTTGAAGGAAAGATTCGGTGTAGCACCGGGCGCAGCAACCGGGACAACCATCCCGTCGCGCCGATTTTCTCCAACAGCCTGCCCACACCTGACCACAGGCAGATGGCCCCCGCCATGCTGATCGCCAGCTGGACCCCGGCCTGGGCCCCCGTCGCCACAGCGGCGGAAAGCGCCGCCCCCGTCCCATTGTACATGGCCGCCCCAATGGCGCACAGCACCAGACCGCACCAAATCCACGTCATCAGCATTCCCATCCCCCCGGGACAATCTATGCCCGCCCCCAGACCGGTATACCCTCCTCTGCGGGGCGGATAGGGGCAAGATTCCACATTTTTACACTACTTAGTACGCTGCACTGTATTTTTTACATCCCTGCGTTACAAAGTCGTAAGCCCATAAATATACTCCGCTTTTATGCAGTATTGGGGAGCGGCGGGGGGATTCTTAAGGGGTGGTGCTCCGCGCAGCGAATCTAAAATATTTATGATTGCCGGTGGCAATCATACCTTAACAAACGCCTTTGCTCGAAGCGCCCCTTTGGTCGGCTTCTTTGCCCACTTTCTTGCTCGGCGGCAAGAAAGTGGGTCCCCCGGAAGGGGTCGGGGGAGCATTGCCGAAAAGGAATGCACCAAAATAAAAAGGTGGGGAGTCGGCTCCCGTTCACCTGTTTCTATCCCCCATCAAAGAACAGTAAAGTTTACATAACGCTTTAAATTGTGTAAATAATCTGCCGGAGGACAGCTTGCGCCTGTTTCGCGCAATTCCATCCTCCGGCGTGTGTTTTGTCAATTTCAATTCTGTACAGTTTACATAATATCTATGCTTCCAGGGCCGCCGCATAGACTGCGTTCCGGCTCAAGCCCAGCTCCTGGGCGGCCTGTTTGACGGCGTCCTTCCTGTTCAGACCCTGGGCCATCAGCTCCTGGACCCGCTGAGCCGCCTGGTCCGCACTGATGCTCGCCGGTTCCGCCTCCGGCTTTCCCGCCACCACCAGCACAAATTCCCCTTTTGGATCCGTTTCCCGGTAACGCGCCAGGGCCTCCCCAAGGGTGGTCCGGTAAAATTCCTCGTGGATCTTCGTCAATTCCCTACAGAGCGAGATCTCCCGCTCCGGCCCAAAGACCTTGGAAAAATCCTCCAATGTGGCAAGGAGCTTGTGGGGCGCTTCATAAAAAATCATGGTCCGCTTTTCCTCCCGCAGCGCCTCCAGATGCTCCCTGCGGGATTTTTTTGCTGTGGAAAGAAATCCCTCGAAACAGAACCGCCCGGTGGGCAGGCCCGACGCGCTGATGGCCGTCACAGCGGCGCAGGGTCCCGGAATGGGACACACCGTCACCCCCGCCTGGGCGCAGAGCTTCACCAGATCCTCCCCCGGGTCGGAGATCGCCGGGGTCCCGGCGTCGGTCACCAGGGCGCAGTTTTCGCCGGCCTCCAGCCGCTCCAGAATTTGCGCCCCCCGCTGGGCCTTGTTATGCTCAAAATAGCTGATCAGGGGCTTCTTCAGGCCCAGGTGGTTTAATAGTTTCAAAGTCACCCGGGTATCCTCGGCGGCAATAAAATCCACGGCGGCCAGAATTTCCCGGGCACGCTGGGAAACGTCCCCCAGATTTCCAATGGGGGTGGGTACAAGGTAGAGTGTTCCGCTCATAGGGCGCCTCCTGTGTGGTAGATTCGTTGATAGTCCGCCGTTTGGCCGCCCGCGGCGTCCCAGAGGGCGATTTCCTCCCACTGGAGCCCGGGCCTGGCCCCTTTTTTGCACTGGATCAGCACCAGGCTCACCGGCCCGCCTTCCCGATGGCGGACAAGACGGAGGCGTTTGGGCTCCAAGCCCTGGGCCGCCGCCAGGGCGCAAATTTCCGCCAGCCGCTCCGGCTTGTGGACCAAAAACAGGCTCCCGCCGAACCGTAGGGCCCACGCGGCGGCGGACATCAGCGCCGGAAGGGTGTAGCTGCCCTCCTGCCGGGCCAAGGGGGCCTGGGCGTGGGGAGCGCCGCTGTTAAAATAGGGGGGATTGGCCACGCAGACGTGAAAAAAGCCCGCCGGAAAGAGGGTGGGGATGGCGTTCATATCGGCGCATATACTGCCAAGGCGGGGGGCAAGGCCGTTGCGGCGGATGTTTTCTTCCGCCAGCCGATGGGCGGCCGGGTCCAGCTCCACCCCGGTGACGGCGCAGTCCCCAGTGCCGCAGAGCAGCAGCCCCAGGGTGCCGCAGCCCGAACCGATGTCCAGCACCTTCGCGCCGGCTGGCAGCCGGGTGAAATCCGCCAGCACCATGGCGTCGGTACTCAGAGGGAACGGGCCGGTCTGCATCAGAATGCCGCCGGGAAGCTCCTCCATCCTCTCACCTCCATAAAAAATAGCCTGCGCAGCCGGAACCCCGGATGCGCAGGCCCGCTGCGAAAATGGAGATCAGCCCTCCTCGATGGCTTCGACAGGGCAGTTGTCAGCGCAGGTGCCGCAGCTGACGCAGACGTCAGCATCGATGACGTACTTGTCGTCGCCCTCGGAAATTGCCTCGACGGGGCAGTTGTCAGCGCAGGTGCCGCACTTCACGCAAGCGTCAGTGATTTTGTAGGCCATGGTGTTCCCTCCATCTGTATGTTTTTAGCGGGCCCGGAAGGGCCACACCTTTATTGTAACATGGATTTTGGAAAATGCAATTCCTTTTTCCATATTCGCCGTATATTTTTTCAGAGGGCAGGGGAGAATTTCCGGGCAAAGGAGGCGACGGTATGCGCTATGCGGTGAGCGCGTTGGAATTGCTGCGGGCTTCCGCCAACCAGGCCCGGCAGATGGGCCACAGCTATGTGGGCAGCGCCCATCTGCTGCTGGCGCTGGCGGAGAATCCCGGGCTTCCCTGCCAGCTGCTCCGGGGCGCGGGCATGGACCCCGCGCTGACCCGGGAGATCATGGCCGTGCTGTACGGTCTGGGGACCCCGGACCTGCCGCTGCCCCAGGGCTTTTCACCCCAGGCCCGCCGGATCCTCCGGGGAGCGGGGAAGGAGGCCAAGGCCGCCCGCTGCCGGGAGGTGGACGAACGGCACATTTTCCTCTCTCTGCTCCGCCGGGAAAAGACAGCGGCCAGAGATCTTCTGGCGCTGGAGGGCATCGAGGCGGAAGATCTGTTTACCAGGGCGGTGGATTCTATGCAGTGGGATCAGCAGACCCAGGGAAAAACCAATAAGGAGGCGTCCACTACGAAGCTATTGGATCAATTCAGCGAGGATCTTGTGAGCAAGGCCGCGACCATGGACCCGGTGATCGGCCGGGAGCGGGAGATCGACATGGTCATTGGCATCCTCAGCCGGAAGAATAAGAACAACCCCGCTTTGGTAGGGGAGCCGGGGGTGGGGAAGACCGCCATCGCCGAGGGCCTGGCCCAGCGGATGGCGGCGGGGAACGTGCCGCCCCAGCTGAAAGAAAAGCGGCTGATCAGCCTGAACATGGCGAATCTGGTGGCCGGTACCAAGTACCGGGGCGAGTTTGAGGAGCGTCTTCGGGACGTGCTGGCGGAAATCAAACGCAGCGGGGACGTGATCCTCTTTGTGGACGAGATGCACACCATCGTGGGCGCCGGCGCGGCGGAGGGGGCGATCGATGCCGCGAACATCTTCAAGCCCGCCCTGGGACGGGGGGAGCTGCAAATGCTGGGCGCCACCACATTGACCGAGTACCGGAAATATATTGAAAAGGACCCGGCCCTGGAGCGCCGGTTCCGGCCTGTGACGGTGGAGGAGCCGGATCGGGAGGCCACCATGACCATCCTGAAGGCCCTGAAGCCGGGGCTGGAGCGGCACCACCGGCTGCGGATCACAGAGGAGGCCCTGAAGGAGGCAGTGCGGCTGTCGGTGCGGTATCTGCCGGATCTGTACCTGCCGGACAAGGCCATCGACCTGCTGGACGAGGGCGCTTCCCACGCCCGAATGGAGGAGCTGCTCGCCGGAAGGGGCGGGGCCCGGCAGGATCTGGAAATGGAGCTCCACGAGGCGGTGCGGGAAAGCCGGTTTGAGAAGGCGGCGGAGCTGCGGGACAAAATGCAGAAAATGGTGGCCCGCTCTACAGAAAACCGCCGCCCCCGGGCGGTCACTGGGGCGGACGTGGCCTGGGCGGTTTCCGCCCGGACGGGGATCCCGGTGGGACGGCTCACCGCCAACGAGCGGGAGCGGCTGCTCCGCCTGGAGCAGATCCTGTCCAGGCGTGTGGTGGGCCAGGACAAGGCGGTGGGAATCGTGGCGGAGACGGTGCGCCGGGGTCTGTGCGGGATCCGGGACGAGAACCGGCCCATCGCCTCCATGCTCTTTACCGGGCCCACAGGCGTGGGCAAGACCGAGCTGTGCCGCGCGCTGGCGGAGGAGCTTTTCGGCAGCCGGGAGGCGTTCATCCGGCTGGACATGACCGAGTATATGGAAAAGCACTCCGTCTCCAGGCTGATCGGCGCGCCCCCGGGCTATGTGGGCTACGAGGAGGGGGGCAAGCTGACGGAACAGGTTCGCCGCCGCCCCTACTGCTTGGTGCTGCTGGACGAATTGGAGAAGGCCCACCCGGATGTGACCGGGATCCTGCTGCAAATCATGGAGGAGGGGGTCCTCACCGATTCCACAGGCCGCCGGGTGAGCTTTCAGAACACCATCGTGGTGATGACCTCCAACCTGGGCGGGGAGATCAAAGGCGACGGCCTGGGCTTTTCCCCGGCTGGCCGTGCCGGGGAAACGGAGGAGGCTCTGCGTCAGTACTTCACGCCGGAATTTTTAGGGCGGCTGGATCAGATCGTCTGTTTCGCGCCGCTGAACGAGACGGCCATGGAGGCTATCGCCCGGAAGTACCTGACGGAGCTTCAGGACCGGGCCGCCGCGGCGGGAATGCAGCTGACCCTGCCGGAGGAGATGCCCCGGCTGCTGGGCAGCCGGTCCCGGGACCGGGGCGGCGCCCGGCAAATGCGCCGGCTGGTCCAGGAGCAGGTGGAGGGGCCCCTGGCGGTGTTCCTCCTGCAAACGGGACGGAAGCTGTCCAAGGTCCGGGGCAAGCTGGAGGACGGCAAGCTGCAATTTCTATACTGAAAAATAAAACAAATGTTTGTGAATTGAATTTTTTTCAGGAAATTTCTGGAAATTGAAAGAAAAAGATTGATTTTTTGTGAAGAAACCGTTATACTGTTGTAAAGGGAGCAAAAGGGATGTAAAGTGGAGCAAAATGGAGGAGGCGACCCCAGGTGATCGGCAAATACCCCGCCCGATTGGACGACAAAAACCGGCTTTTTGTCCCGGCGAAGCTCCGGGCGGAGTTGGGCGACGATTTCTACGTCACCTTGGGCGTCAACTGCGGCCACCGGTGCCTGACGGTCTACACCGCCCAGGATTGGAAGAAGCTGGTGGACAATTTCAACAGCCTTCCCATTTCCCAGCGCTCCGCCGCTACCAGCCTGATTTTTATGAATGCCACCCAGTGCGCCCCGGATAAGCAGTTTCGGTTCACCCTGACCCAGTTTCTGCTGGACTACGCCTTGATCCAGCGGGACGTGATGATCGTGGGCCGGGCGGGGCAGGCGGAAATATGGGAGGCCGGGGAGTTCGCCCGGTTTGAGGCGGAGAACCTGACCCCGGAGAAGCTGCTCTCCTCCCTGGAGGCCATCGGCCTATGACCGGGTTTCACCACGTCAGCGTTTTGATGGAGGAATGCCTGGAGGCGCTGGCGATTCGCCCGGAGGGCGTCTATGTGGACGGCACCTTGGGGGGCGCTGGCCACGCCAGCCGGGTGGTTTCCCAATTGACCACCGGCCGGCTTATCGGCATTGACCGAGATTCGGAGGCCCTTGCCGCCGCCGGGGAGCGGCTGGAACCCTGGAAGGACCAGATCACCCTGGTCCACGGAAATTTCCGGGATCTGCAATCGATTTTAGCCGATCTGGGTATTTCCAAGGTAGACGGAGTGCTGCTGGATCTGGGCGTGTCTTCTTATCAACTGGACCGGGGGGAGCGGGGCTTTTCTTACCGCTTCGACGCCCCTCTGGATATGCGAATGGATGGCTCCGACGCCCTGACCGCCGGAGAAATTGTAAACACCTGGCCCCAGGAGGAGCTGCGCCGGATCCTTTACGCCTACGGCGAGGAGCGGTACGCTCCCCAGATCGCCGCCGCCATTTGCCGGGCGCGGGAGCGGGAAGAGATTCCATCCACCCTGGCCCTGGCGGAGATCATCCGCTCCGCCATGCCGCCCCAGGCGTTGCGGGAAAAGCAGCACCCCGCTAAGCGGAGCTTTCAGGCCCTGCGCATCGCCGTCAACGATGAGCTGGCGGCGGTGGAGGAGGGGGTGGACGCCGCCATCAACTGCCTGGCGCCCCGGGGACGGCTGGCGGTGATCAGCTTCCACTCGCTGGAGGACCGAATCGTTAAAAACGTCATGGCCCAGGCGGCCCGCGGCTGCACCTGCCCCCCGGAATTTCCGGTGTGCGTCTGCGGAAAAAAGCCAAAGGTCCGTCTGGTAAATAAAAAACCGATTCTCCCCACGGCCGGGGAGATGTCCGAAAATCCGAGAGCGCACAGCGCCAAGCTCCGGGTCTGCGAAAGACTGCCGGAGTTCACCGGAAGGGGAGAGTAGAAATGGCCCGCAGTTCCGATATTCAATACATCCGTCTCTACACCGACGGCAGCGCGGCCCGGCAGCTTGACGAGCCCCGGCCCCTACCCAAAAAGCGGAAAAAGCCCCGCCCCCGTCCGGTCAAAACCGTCGCGATCCATGTGGATCCTCTGGCGTTGGGCGGGATCGTGGTGGCCCTGGCGATGCTGGTGATGATGGCGGTGGGCATGGCCCGGCTGGACAGCGCCAATCAGGAGCTGGAACAGATGGAGAACTATGTCCTCCAGCTCCAGCAGGAAAATCTGGATCTGCAGGATACCTTTGACCATGGCTACGACCTGGATGAGGTGCGCCGCAGCGCCGAGGCGCTGGGCCTGGTGCCGGAGGAAGAGGTGCCCCATGTTCAGATCCAGCTTCCTCAGCCTGTTGACGCCCAGGAGAATGTCTCCTGGTGGGATCATTTTCTGGTGTTCCTGACCCAACTGTTTGCATAAAGTTTGTCCCGGCCAATAGGATATAGCAGCAGCTGCAATGGGCAGTGAGGGTTTCCCTTGCTGCCCATTGAAAGACTTGCGGCTGTGGAGAGGTCGGTGACAATGGCAAAGCAAAAAAAGCGGGAGTTTACCCGGCTTTGGGGAGACAGCGGGCAGCACCGCAGGATCCTGGCGGTAGCGGCGGTGCTGGGCTGCCTGGGGTTTTTGCCGGTGGCTTTGCGGCTGTATGACCTGATGGTGACCAATTACGACTACTATTCCCAGCTGGCGCTGCGGAACCAGACCCGCACCACCACGGTGACGGCGGATCGGGGCGTCATCTACGACCGAAATATGAATGTCCTGGCTTGCTCCGTCAGCGTGGAAAACGTGTACCTGGATCCCCATGAGCTGAAGCAGTCTAAGGCGGACCTGGAGGCGATTTCCCAGAGGCTGGGGGCGATTTTGGATGTGGACCCGCAGTGGCTGCTGGAACAGGCGAAGGACACCACCAAGCGCTACAAGCAGGCGGCGGCCCGGATCAGCGAGGAGACTGCCGCCGAGATCCGCGCCTACATCAACGAAAACAACATCTCCGGGATCCATTTGGAGCCCAATTCCCAGAGACTTTACCCCTACGGGACCCTGGCGGCCCAGGTGATCGGATTTACCAACGCTTCCAACACCGGCTCCGAGGGCGTGGAGGCGGCGTACAACAGCTTTCTGGAGGGCTCCGCCGGGCGGGTCATCACTACCAAGGGCAATAACGAGATGGATATGCCCTTCTCCTATGAGCGGTATGTGGCCTCCACAAAAGGCTGCGACGTGATCATGACCATCGACGCCACCGTGCAGGCCTGCCTGGAAAAGCAGATGGAGGCCGCCATTGACCGCTACGACGTGCAAAACGGCGCCTTCGGCATGGTGATGGACGTGAACACCGGGGAGATCCTGGCCATGGCGACCCTGGGCAGCTACGACCCCAATTCGTATTTGGAAATCTACGACCCGGAGGCGGCCGCCCAGGTGGAGGAGCTCCGGCGGGCCTACTTGCTGGAAAACCCGGGGAGCGAGGCATATGATCTGGGCCTAACGGCCTATCAGGAAGCGCTTACCGCCGCCCGGCTGAAACAGTGGCGGAACCGGGTGATCTCCGACGGCTATGAGCCGGGGTCCACCTTCAAGGTGATGACCATGGCGGCGGCTCTGGACTGCGGGGCCATCGATTTAAATACCAATTTCTACTGCCGGGGCTCCGAGCAGATCCCGGGCCGGTCCCAGCTTCTCCACTGTTGGCGTTCTACCGGCCATGGAGCGGAGAAAACGCCCCAGGCCCTGCAAAACTCCTGCAATATCGCCTTTGCCCACATTGCCCTAAAGCTGGGCGGCGAGCGGTTTTATGAGTATGTCCAGCGCTTCGGCATTTTGGAAAAGACGGGCATCGACCTGGCGGGGGAGAGCAAGGGCGTATTTTTCGACAAGTCCCTGATTACGGACACCGATAAGTGGGGCACCGCCTCCCTGACCTCGGGCTCCTTCGGCCAGACTTTTAAGTTGACGCCCTTGCAGCTGGTGCGGGCCATCGCCTCGGTGGTCAACGGCGGATATCTGCTGGAGCCCTACATCGTCTCCGAGGTGATCGACAGCACCGGACAGACGGTGCTGCGGCAAGAGCCCACGGTGCTGCGCCGCACCATCCGGGAGGAGACCTCCCAGACCATGCGGGAGCTGATCGCCTCGGTGGTGGAGGAGGGAACCGCCAAAAACGCCAAGGTGGCGGGCTTTTCCATCGGGGGAAAGACCGGCACCAGTGAGAAAATCGACGTGTTTGACGAAAACGGCCAGCGGGTCCAGGATAAGATCGTCTCCTTCGTGGGCATCGCGCCCATGAATGATCCCAAATATATCGTTCTGGTGGCTTTGGACACCCCCTCCCGCGCCACGGGGATCTACATCTCCGGCGGCGTCATGGCGGCGCCCACGGTGGGCGCGGTGATGGCGGACATCCTGCCCTACCTGGGGGTGGAGCGGAACTATACCCCGGAGGACGCCGCCGGACGGACGGTGATCTTGGACGACTATGCCGGCATGCCGGTAAAGGACGCGGAAAAAGCCCTCAAGGAGTTGGGACTTACCGCCCGGATCCTGGGGGAGGGGGAGCAGATCACAGGCCAGATCCCCGCCCCGGGCCAGGGCGTGCCGGGCGACAGCCAGGTGCTGCTGTATCTGGATCAGGTGCCGGAAGAGCAGACGGTGACGGTGCCGGACTTTGCCGGGATGACCCGGCAGGAGGCGGCCCAGACGGCCCAGGCGGCGGGACTCTACATCCTGGTGGCGGGGAACGACGGCACTGGGTCGGAGGTGGTGGTCACCGGACAGTCCCTGGCGCCGGGGGCCGAAACCGGTCTGGGGACCACCATCCAGCTGGAATTTGCGGATATCCGGGCCGCTGATTAAGGAGATAAGAACCATGAAGCTTGCTGAATTGCTCCGGGGCGTGGAGGTGCTTTCCACCAACGTCCCCGGCGACAGGGACATTCCCGCCCTGGTCTACGACTCCCGGAAGGCCGTCCCCGGCTGCCTTTTCGCCGCCATTACCGGCTTCGCCGCCGATGGCAACCGGTTTATCCCCATGGCCTTAGAGCGGGGCGCGGCGGCGGTCCTGACGGCGAAGAAGCCGGATGGCCCGGTCCCCTATATTCTGGTGCCCGACGACCGGCTGGCGCTGGCCCAAGTCGCCGCCAATTTCTACCGCCGTCCGGCGGAGTCTATGAAAATGATCGGCGTTACGGGCACCAATGGGAAAACCACCGTCACCCTGCTGGTCAAGCACATTTTGGAGAAGACCCTGGGGGCCCGGGTGGGGCTGATCGGCACCATGTCTAACTTGATCGGCCAAGAGGAGCTGCCCACGGAGCGCACCACCCCGGAAAGCCTGGAGCTTCAGGCCCTGTTTGCCCAAATGCGGGACGCCGGGTGCGGCTATGTGGTGATGGAGGTGTCCTCCCACGCTCTGGCCCTGAACCGGGTAGGGGGCGTTCGCTACGACGTGGCGGCCTTCACCAATCTGACCGAGGACCATTTGGACTTCCACAAAACCATGGACGCCTATTGCGACGCCAAGGCGCTCCTCTTCGGGCGCTGCGGCTACGCGGTTTTGAACCGGGACGATCCCTACGCCTCCCGGATGGCAAAATCGGCCCGCTGTCCCATCCTCTGGACCTCCAAGGAGCCCTGCCAGGGACTCGCCGCCAGGGACATCCGCCTGATGGCTGACGGCGTGGAATTTACAGCCGTGCTGGGGGAAAAGCAGGTGCCGGTGAAGCTGGGGATCCCCGGAGGCTTCTCCGTGTCCAACGCCCTGACGGCCCTGGGGATCGCCCTGGGACTGGGGATCTCCCTGGAAGCGGCGGCGGAGGCACTGGCCACCGCCCCGGGGGTCAAGGGCCGGGTGGAGGTGGTGCCCACCCCGGGCAAGCCCTATACCTTGCTCATCGACTACGCCCACACCCCCGACGGTCTGGAAAACGTCCTTTCCGCCTTCAAGCCCCTGTGCCAGGGGCGGCTGATCGCCGTGTTTGGCTGCGGCGGGGACCGGGATCCCATGAAGCGGCCCATCATGGGGGAGATTGGTACGCGAATCGCGGACTATAGCATTCTTACCAGCGACAACCCCCGCCACGAGGACCCGGAGGCCATCATTCGCCACATCCAGACCGGGATCCCGGCGGGCCGGGCAAATTATGAAGTAATTGTAAATCGTGTGAAAGCGATCCATCGCGCTCTGGACATTGGACAAAAAGGTGATATAATAATACTTGCTGGCAAAGGCCATGAGACCTACCAGCAGGTGGGGGATGAAAAGCGTCCCCTGGACGAGCGGCAGGTAGTGGCCGCTTATCTGGCGGAAACGAGGGAATGATATGGGCACAATCACACTGCGTCAGGCGGCGGAATGGTGCGGGGGACAGATCGACCCCAAGTACGTCGACGTGACATTTTTGGGAGCCAACAATGACTCCCGCCGTATCCAACCCGGGGAGCTGTTCGTAGCCCTGGAAGGCGTGCGGGACGGCCATATTTTCATTCCGGAGGCCCTGGAAAAGGGTGCGGCGGCGGTGCTGTGCAGCCGCTGCGACGGGGACTGGCCGGCCATTGTGGTCCAGGAGCCCCGCCGGGCCCTGGGGGATATTGCCCGGCAGGAGCGGCGGCGCATCGGCATGAAGGTGGTGGGCATCACGGGCTCCGTGGGCAAAAGCACCACCAAGGAGATGATCGCCTGCGTCCTGGAGGGTACCTACCGGGTGGCGAAGACCCCCATGAACCATAATAACGACATTGGCTTGCCCATGGCCATCCTGGCCATGCCGGAGGACACCCAGGTGGCGGTGCTGGAAATGGGTATGAACCACTTCCGGGAGATCGCCTACCTGACCTCCATCGCCCGGCCGGACATCGCGGTGATCGTGAACATCGGCACCATGCACATTGAGCATCTGGGCTCCATGGAGGGGATCTTGCAGGCCAAGCTGGAAATTCTGGAAGGAATGCGCCAGGACGGCAGGATCGTCCTCAACGGCGACGACCGGCTTTTGTGGAACCAGAACCGGATCTATCCACTTCAAACCACCTTCTTCGGCATCCAGAACCAGGAATGCAGCGTCATCGGTTCGGATGTGGAGGAAGGGGAGGGGGTCCTGCGGTTTCAGGTCCACTGTCCGGGCCGCCTCAATTTCCCGGTGGAGCTGGCGCTGGACGGCAGCCACTACGCCTACGACGCTCTGGCGGCGGTGGCGGTGGGTCTGGAGCTGGGGGTGGACCCCTCCAAGATCCAGGAGCAGCTGTCCCAATTCCGGAATATGGCGGGCCGGCAGGAGATTTTCTCCGCCAAGGGCTTTACCATCATCAAGGACTGCTACAACGCCGGTCCCGAGTCCATGGCGGCGGCGCTGACGGTACTGGGCAACAAGCCCGGCCGCCATGTGGCGGTGCTGGGAGATATGCTGGAGCTGGGGGTGTGTACCCAGGCGGAGCACTACCGGGTGGGCCGCATCGCCGCGGAAAAGGCGGAGGTGCTGCTGGCCTACGGTCCCAACGGCAGCCGCATCATTGACGGCGCGCTGACGGGCGGCATGTCCGCCGGATGCGCCCGGGCTTTTGAAGATCAGGACCTCTTGGTGGCGGCTCTCCGGCGGCTGGCGGAGCCCGGCGACGTGATTTTGTTCAAAGGCAGCCGGGGAATGCACTTGGAGCGGATATTGGAACAATTCCTGCGGGATGACGGCTGAGCGGGAGGGTATCAAATGACTAGAATCGTTGTAACGGCGCTGACCGGCTGCGTGCTGTCCGCCGTGCTGGGACGTTTCCTGCTGCCGATCCTCCGGGCGCTGAAGGCGGGCCAGTCCATCCGCAGCATCGGCCCCACCTGGCACAATTCCAAGGCGGGGACCCCGCTGATGGGCGGGCTGATGTTCATCGCGTCGGTGGTCATCTGCCTGGCGGTGAATCTGCCCACGACCTACGACTATTCCGCCTTTTACGCCCTGGGCGTGAGCCTGTGCTTCGGCATGGTGGGCTTTCTGGACGATCTGTGCAAGGTCCGGTTCAAGCGGGACCTGGGGCTGACCGCCCTGCAGAAGATCCTGCTGCAAATGGCCGTTTCCGCCATTTATCTCTATGTTTTGTATAAAGAGGGGATTTTGAGCTGCGACCTATACATTCCCTTCTTTAATGTTTCCTTCCCCGTGCACCCCATGCTCTATATTTTCTTTGCCATGTTCGTCATGGTGGGCTGCGACAACGCGGTGAACCTGACCGATGGGGTGGACGGCCTTTCCAGTTCGGTGACGCTGCCCGTGATGATCTTCTTCACCGGCGCGGCCTACGCCATGGGCCGGGAGGATCTGGCGCTGCTGCCCGCCGCACTGGTGGGGGCGCTGATCGCCTACCTTTTCTACAATTTCCACCCCGCCGAGGTGTTCATGGGGGATACCGGTTCCTTGTTCCTGGGCGGCGTGGTTTGCTCCATGGCCTTCGCCCTGGATATGCCCCTGGTGCTGATCCTGGTGGGCTTTGTGTATCTTGTGGAGACGCTCTCCGATATTATTCAGATCGCGTATTTCAAGGCGACCCACGGCAAGCGGTTCTTCAAAATGGCGCCGCTGCACCATCACTTTGAGAAGTGCGGGTGGGCGGAGGAGAAGATCGTGTTCGTCTTTGCCGGGGTGTCCACCCTTATGTGCCTGTTGGCCTGGTACGGTATCGCAGGAAAAATTCGCTGACCCCGAAAGGAGATTCTCATGGCATCGGAGCGGACTCTGTATGCCAAAGAGGACCGCCGCCGGGTTTTCCCGGCGGGACAAAGCGTGGATTTTCCATTTTTGCTGCTGGTGCTGCTGCTCTTGATCGTGGGCTTGGTGATGCTCTATTCCGCCAGCTACGCCCAGAGCGAATACGACACCGGCTATGCTATTTCCACCCGGTATCTGCAAAAGCAGGCGGTCTGCGCCGGGCTGGGCCTGGCCGCTATGTGGGCCATGAGCCGGATCGACCCCAAGTTCTGGCTGAAAATGGCCTGGCCGCTGTATGGCGTCAGCATTGTGCTGCTGCTGTCGGTGCTGTTTTTCGGGGAGTCAGTGAACGGAGCAAGGCGCTGGATCAACATCGCCGGCCTCCAGTTTCAGCCATCGGAAGTGGCGAAATTCACCATGATCCTCCTCTTCGCCCGGCTGACCAAGCTCTTTGGGACCCAGGCGAAGCAGTTCCGCTATGGGGTCCTGGGCTTCGGCTGCGCGCTGCTGGGGATCTTGATCCCCCTGGCCCTGGAAAAGCACCTTTCCGCCATTATGCTCATGGGCATGGTGGCGGTGGTGATGATGTTTGTGGCGGGCACCAGCCCCAAGTGGCTCCTGGCGGGGGCCGGGGCGGCGGCGCTGTTTGTGCTGGTCTACATCAGCTTCATGGGCTACGCCGGAGACCGGGTCTCCGCCTGGCTCCACCCGGAGCAGGACCCGGGAGACACCGGCTATCAAATTTTGCAATCCCTGTACGCCATCGGCTCCGGAGGCCTGTTTGGGCTGGGGCTGGGGAAGAGCAGGCAGAAGTATCTGTACCTGCCGTTTCAGTACAATGACTATATCTTTGCCATTGCCTGCGAGGAGCTGGGGCTGGTGGGGGCGCTGCTGATCGCGGCCCTGTTTGCCGCCCTGATTTTGCGGGGCTATTGGATCGCCCTGCGGGCCCGGGACCGGTTTTCCACAGTCCTGGCGGCGGGACTGGTGACGCTGATCGCCGTCCAGGTGCTGCTCAACCTGGGGGTGGTCACCAACCTGCTGCCATCCACCGGTATTGCCCTGCCCTTCTTCTCCTATGGGGGGACGGCGCTGGCGGTGAACCTGGGGGAAATGGGCATTGTCCTGGCAGTTTCCCGGCAGCGGAATCAGCCTAAGGAACAGGAGGGGCAGCTATGAATCTGGTATTTACCTGCGGCGGTACGGCGGGGCACATCAACCCGGCCATCGCCGTGGCCAACACCTGGCGGGAGCGCCGGCCCCAGGATCAGATCCTTTTTATCGGCTCCAAAGACAATATGGAGGAGGAGCTGGTACCCAAGGCGGGGTACGAGATCGTCACCTTCCGGGACGCCTGCCTGGAGCGGGGCCTCTCCTTTGCGGCGCTGAAGTATAATGTCCAGGCTGTGGGTCGGATCGCCAAGGCGGTCTCCGGCTGCAAAAAGACCCTGAAGGAATTTGACGCCGACATCGTGGTGGGCACCGGCGGCTACGCCAGCTTTCCCGCTCTGTATGCCGGGCACCTGCTGAAGATCCCCACCTGCGTCCATGAGAGCAACGCCCTGCCGGGCCTGACCACCAAGCTGGCCGCCGCCTTTGCCGACCGGGTGATGGTCTGCTTTCCCGAGAGCGTCAGCCGCTACCGGAACCCCAAAAAGGTGGAGGTGGTGGGCATGCCGGTGCGCCGGGAGTTTCTCTTCGGCAAAAAGGAGCAGGCCAAGAAGGAGCTGGGCCTGACGGGCCGCCCCGTGGTGGTCTCCGCCTTTGGAAGCCAGGGAGCCAAGGCCATGAATCTGGTTATCGGCGAGCTGTTCCGCCTGGAGCAGGATCAGGGATTTCCCTTCCACCACATCCACGCTGTGGGCAGCTACGGCTGGGAATGGATGCCGGATCATGTCCGGGCGCAGGGTGTGGACCTGACCCGGACTTCTGAGATCGATATGCGTCCGTACATCTATAATATGCCCCAGGTAATGGCCGCTGCGGATGTGTATATCGGCCGGGCTGGGGCCTCTACCTGCAACGAGATCGCCGCCAGCGGGGTGCCCTGTATTTTGATCCCCTCGCCCAACGTGACCAATAATCACCAGGAGAACAACGCCCGGGTCCTGGCGGACGCCGGCGGCGCCGTGCTGCTTCCCGAGGAGGAATGCGACGCCAAGGGGCTGATGAGCCAGATCCTAAGCCTCCTGGGGGATGAAAAGCGCCGCCAGGCCATGACCGCCGCTCTTCAACGGCTGGCGGTGCCGGACTCGGCCCAAAGGATCTGCCGGATCATGGCGGAACTGACCGCCAAGGACTGATACCAAAGGAGTATTCCAAATGGAGCCAAGACAGAATAAACCCCGCTCCAACCAGCGAGGGAAAACCCAGGCGGCCAAACAGGGGAACCAGGCCAGCGCCCAAAGGCCCGCCTCCGGCGCTTCACGGCGGCGTTCCACATCCGGTTCCCGTTCCTCCGCCCCCGCCGGAAAGCGGGCCCCCGCCCGGACCTCCGACCGGGAGGCGGCAAGGAGAAAGACCCGGCGGCGGACCGCCGAGACCAAGCAGGATCCTCAGGCCCCCCGGGTGGTATACGTCCCGGCGGCCCCCTTCAGCCGGGGCAAGCTGCTGCTGCAGCTGACCACGGTGGTGGCGGTGGTGCTGGCTCTGACCTTCGGCGTGTCCATCTTCTTCCGGGTAAAGAACATCACGGTGGACGGCGCGGTGAAGTACAATGCCTGGGAGATCCAGCAGGCCTCCGGCATCAGGGAAGGGGACGGCCTGATGACCTTCGGCAGGACTGTCGCCTGCGGGAAAATAAAGTCCCTTCCCTATGTGGATACGGTTCGGATTGGTATAAAATTGCCGGATACGGTAAATATTGTGATTACGGAGTTCGATGTCCTCTACGCCCTTCGGGATGAGAGCGGCGGTAGGTGGCTGATGAACGCCGACGGGAAGATCATTGACCAGGTGGACAGCGCCCAGGCGGCGGAGCACACCGAGGTGATCGGCGTCCGGCTGCTGCTTCCGGGCAAGGACCAGGAGGCCCAGGCCCTGGAGGACGCGCCGCCTGCCCAGGCCACCGGGGAGTCCGCGCCCCAGACGGTGCGGGCCAGCGACCGGCTTGCGGCGGTTCTGAGCATCGCCCAGTATCTGGAGAAGTATGGGGTCATCGGCCAGGTGGCCAGCATCGACGTGACGAATTTGGGCAGGATCGAGCTGCAATACGGCCAGCGGTTTTTGGTGCAGCTGGGGGACGCTACCCAGCTGGAATATAAGATCCGCTGCATGAAGTCCGCCATCGACGAAATGGAGGATTACGAGAGCGGAGAGCTGGATATCAGCTTCACCATCCGCCCGGACGAGATCATCTACACCCCTCAGAACTGAAACACAACGGGTTTTTTTGTAAAAACTTCAAGAAAAATGAGAATATCTATTGACCAAATTGGATTTTGGGGATAGAATATAGAAGTAAGATTGCATTTCCTGGCAGGACCCCCTGCAAAATATACATAGGAGGAGAGCATATGTCTGAAAGTTTCCAGGAGCGCGTGGTAAAAATCAAGGTCATCGGCGTTGGCGGCGCTGGCAACAACGTCATTAACCGGATGATCGAAGCCGGTGTCACCGGCGTGGATTTTATCGTGGTGAACACGGATAAGCAGGACTTGAATAAGTCCATCTGTAAAAATAAGATCCAGATCGGTGAAAAGCTCACCGGCGGTATGGGCGCGGGCTCCAAGCCGGACGTGGGCAAGAAGTCCGCGGAGGAGAGCCGGGCGGCCATCGCCAAGGTTCTGGAGAATACGGACATGGTCTTTATCACCGCCGGTATGGGCGGCGGCACCGGAACCGGCGCGGCTCCTATCGTGGCGGACCTGGCCCACGAGGCCGGGATCCTCACCGTCGGCGTTGTGACCAAGCCCTTCCGCTTTGAGGGCGCCAACCGGATGCGCCAGGCTGAGCAGGGCATCGCCGAGCTGTCCGGCCGGGTGGATTCCCTCATCATCATCCCCAACGACCGGCTGAAATACGTCACCGATCAGAAGATCACCTTCGCCAACGCCTTCGGCATCGCCGACGATGTGCTGAAGCAGGCCGTCACCTCCATTTCCGAACTGGTGGGCTTCTCGGACCGGGTCATTATCAACCTGGACTTTGCCGACGTGTCCGCCGTCATGAAGGATGCCGGTCGGGCCCACATGGGCGTGGGCGTCGCCACCGGACGGGAGAAGGCCGAGCAGGCCGCCCAGGCCGCCGTGGCCAGCCCCCTGCTGGAGACCTCCATCAACGGCGCTACCGGCGTGCTGGTGAACGTCACCGGCTCCTCCGAGCTGACCCTGGACGACGTGGAGACCGCCGCCGGCATCGTGCAGGAGGCCGCCAACCCCGACGCCAATATCATCTTCGGCGCGACCTGTGCGGATGATTTCGAGGATCAGATGCGGGTCACGGTCATTGCCACCGGCTTTGAGCAGGGCATGGAGAGCGTTCCCGTGGATGCGCCCAAGGCTGCCAAGGAGACTTCTGCCAACGGCGCCAAGCCCGCCCAGAAGACCGGGGACATCGGCGACATCGACGAGATCTTGAAGCTGTTCAATCGCTGAGCCATCGGCAATACGCATCCCGGGCGGAAGTCCGGGATGCTTTTTTGGAGGAAGCGTCATGAATTCCTATCACGCCCTGGCATCCTGCTATGACCGGCTGACCTGGGATGTGGACTATCCGGCGGTGGCGGCCTTTTACCGGCGGCTGCTGGCCTTGGACGGCCTGAAACCGAAGACTGCCCTGGACCTGGCCTGCGGCACCGGCAGCGTGGCCCTGCTCCTGGCTGACATGGGCCTGCGGGTAATCGGGGTGGATCAGTCCGAGGAAATGCTCACCGAGGCGGCGCGGAAGGCCCAGGACCATCCTAATCCCCCCTATTTCGTCCGCCAGCGGCTCCAGGATCTCCATGTGCCCCGGGCGGCGGACCTGGCGGTGTGCGCCCTGGACAGCCTGGACTATTTGACAGACCCGGAGGACTGCCGCCGGGCCATCCGGCGGGTCTACAGGGCCCTGAATCCCGGCGGCTGCTTCCTGTTCGACGTGAATACCCCGGAAAAGCTCCGGGCCATGGACGGCCAGGTGTTTCTGGACGAGGACCAGGAGGTTTTCTGCGTCTGGCGGGGGGAGTTTGACGAAAAAACCAACATCTGTTCCTATGGAATGGACATTTTCCGCCGGGAGGGCCGCCTTTGGCGGCGGGATTTTGAAGAGCACCGGGAGTACGCCTACACCCAGGCCCAGCTGACCACCTACCTCCGGGAGGCGGGGTTCCAAAGCATCCGAGTGTTCGGAGACCGGCGGCTGGAACCGCCGGGACCGGGGGAGCAGCGAATTTATTTTATGGCAAGGAAGGGAACCTTTCGATGAAGGACTATATCGTGCGGGGCATCAGCCTGGACGGCTTTGTGAAGGCCACCGCCATCCGCTCCACGGACCTGGTGCGCCGGGGCGCGGAGATCCAAAAGACCGCTCCCAACGCTACAGCCGCCTTTGGGCGGGCGCTGACGGCGGCCTCGATGATGGGGAACCTCCAGAAGGTGGAGAACGGCTCCATGACCCTGCAAATCAAGGGCGGCGGGCCCATCGGCACGATCCTGTGCGTCTCCGACGCCGTCGGAAACGTCCGGGGCTATGTGACGGAGCCCCGGGTCCCGCTGGTGGAGAAGTACCCGGGGAAGCTGGACGTGGGGGCCACCGTGGGCAAGGACGGGACCCTGACCGTGATCCGGGACCTGCAAATGAAGGAGCCCTATGTGGGCACCATCCCCCTGGTTTCCGGGGAGATCGGGGACGACGTTACCGCCTACTTCGCTCAGAGCGAGCAGGTGGCCACCGCCTGCGCCCTGGGGGTCCTGGTGGACCGAGATCACACGGTGAAAGACGCCGGAGGCTACCTCCTCCAGCTTCTTCCCGGGGCGCCGGAGGAGACCATCCAGGCCCTGGAGCGGGGGATTCAACGCGCCGGGGCGGTCACCGCCATGCTGGAGGCGGGCATGACCCCGGAGGACATTCTGGGAGCCGTCTGCGGCGAGCTGGGGGTGGCGTTTTTGGAGACGACCCCCGTGTGTTACAAGTGCTATTGCTCCCGGGAGCGGGTCAGTGCGGCCCTGCTGAGCCTGGGCCGGGAGGAGCTGACCGAGATCGCGGGGGAGGGGAAGACCTTCCCGGTGGAGTGCCAATTCTGTGACACGGTGTACAGCTTTACCCCCTCGGACCTGCGGGAGCTGCTGGAGCGGGCGTAGAAAAATGCCGAAAAAACCGAGGGGCAAAATCGAAAAAAGTGCTTGACAAAAAGCCCTTGTCTGTGTATAATAAAACCCGTCGCTGAGAGGCTAACGCTTCCCGGCAGGTAGGGGAGCATAGCTCAGCTGGGAGAGCACATGCCTTACAAGCATGGGGTCACAGGTTCGAGCCCTGTTGTTCCCACCATTATACGGCCCGGTGGTGCAGTCGGTTAGCACGCCAGCCTGTCACGCTGGAGGTCGACGGTTCGAGTCCGTTCCGGGTCGCCAATTTTAATTTGCGTTGGTGCAGAGCTTTTCAGCTCTGCCCATATGCCTCTGTAGCTCAGTAGGTAGAGCAGGGGACTGAAAATCCCCGTGTCGTTGGTTCGATTCCGACCGGAGGCACCAAAACGCGGGTGTAGCTCATCCGGTAGAGCGCCACCTTGCCAAGGTGGAGGTAGCGAGTTCGAGCCTCGTCACCCGCTCCAACAAAGGGCGACGGGGAACCAGCAGGTTCCCCGTTACATCTAATAAAAAATGGTACCGTGGCCAAGTGGTAAGGCAAAGGTCTGCAAAACCTTCATTCCCCAGTTCAAATCTGGGCGGTACCTCCATCTAGAGACAATAAAAAAGATATTGTCCCGAAAAGCCTTGCGCCGCAAGGCTTTTCGGCGCTTAATGGGGCGAAATTTCGGCATTCAAAACCGTAGATATAAAATGCGTTTTTTTCGCTTTTTGTGGACTTGAACCCTCGTGGAAGCCGAATATCACAATAATTAAGATCAGCAGGCAGGAAAAATCCCGCCTGCTTTTCGTTTTTTCAGAGCCAATCGTTTTTTCAAATGAAGTGCCCCCAAAAAGTTAGACAATAATATGAAGTAAAAACTGTTCAAGCTACCGAGAGGGCTTGCTGTCTATGAATTGCGGGCGGCAAGCCCTTTAACTTTGTCTTGATACGGCGGTTGTTGTAGTAATCCAAATATTCAATCAGTTCTTGCTTGAAATGTTCCATAGAGCGAAACTCCTGCAAATATAGCAATTCGCTCTTGAGTAATCCGAAGAAGTTTTCCATAACGGCGTTGTCAAGACAATTCCCCTTGCGGCTCATACTCTGCCGAATGCCTTTTTCCCGGAGCATCCGCTGGTACTGCCTGTGCTGGTATTGCCAGCCTTGATCCGAGTGCAGGATCAAATTTGTTCCATTGGGAATCTTCGCGAAAGCCTTGTTCAGCATAGAAGTCACCATGCTCAGCACCGGACGGTCTGAGATCGTATAGCTGACCAAGTCGCTGCTGCACAAATCAAGGATCGGTGACAAATAGAGTTTTTCTCCAAACAGACTGAACTCTGTTACATCCGTGACCCACTTCTGGTTTGGCTTGTCCGCGTGAAAATCCCGACGCAGCAGATTCGGCGCGATTTTTCCCACTTCACCTTTGTAGGAGCGATATTTCTTCATCCGAACCCGGCAAGTCAAACCCAGTTCTTTCATAAGTCGTTGGACAGTCTTGTGATTCAGAGGCAAATTTCGGTTGCGCAGCTCCGCTGTGACGCGGCGATAACCGTATCTGCCCTTGTTTTCGTAGTAGATCGCTGTAATTTCTTCCTTCACTGACTCGTACTTGTCTGCACGCTTCATCCGTTTCAGATGATAGTAGAAGGTCGCACGGGGCAGCTGAGCGACGGAAAGAAGAATCGCCAGAGAATGTTTGTGCCTCAGCTTCTGTACTACCAGCGTTTTTTGTGCTGGCGTCGCTCGTCCTCTAAAACCAAGGCTCGCAAATTTTTTAGGTAATCATTCTCCGCGCGCAGCCGCTGAACCTCGGCCAGCAGATCCTCTTCCACCTCCTTTGGCAGCTGCTTTGGTGGACGGCCTGTGCTTTTCCGTCCCCGCCGTTCGACGGCAAAGCCTTCCGGACCTTCTTCCAGATAGATTCGTTCCCATGACTTGATCTGGTCTCTGCTGTTTACCTCAAACCGACGGCATGTTTCATGATAGCTGAGCCGCTCCTGCCGCATCGTCTCGATCACCAGCTTCTTAAATTCCGGCGTGTATCGTTTATTCGGTACTCCTTTTGGCATTATAAATCACC
>CANRQC010000006.1 GCA_947632695.1 uncultured Oscillospiraceae bacterium
CGCGCGCACCTCCTCTCCGCGCTGGCCACGCTGAAGCTCGGCCTGGATATTTTGACGCAGACAGAGCAAGTGCCCATTGACAAGCTCTATGGCCACGGCGGTTTTTTTAAGACGCCGGAGGTGGGGCAGCGGATGCTGTCCGCCGCCGTAGGCGCGCCGGTGTCTGTGATGGAAACGGCAGGCGAGGGCGGCCCCTACGGCATGGCGCTGCTGGCGGCCTATATGCTCTGGAAAGCGCCAGGGGAGGCCCTGGAGGATTACCTGGACCAAAAGGTCTTTGCCGGGGCGCGGGCCAGCACCGTGATGGCGGAGCCGGAGGACATCCGGGGCTTTCAAGCCTTCCTGGCCCAGTATAAGCGGGTGCTGCCTTTAGAGAAACTAGCGACGGAGGTATTGTGATGCTGGAGGAACTGAAAAGACAGGTGTGGGAGGCCAACCTCCTGCTGCCCAAATACGGCCTGGTGACTTTTACTTGGGGCAACGCTTCGGGCATCGACCGGGCAAGGGGCCTGGTGGTCATCAAGCCCTCCGGAGTGCCCTATGAGGGCATGGCGCCGGAGGACATGGCGGTGGTGGACCTGGACGGAAGGGTAGTGGAGGGCAAGTGGAAGCCCTCCAGCGACACGCCCACCCATCTGGAGCTGTATAAGGCGTTCCCGGGCTGCGGCGGCATCGTCCATACCCATTCCCGTTGGGCAACGACCTTTGCCCAGGCAGGTATGGAGATCCCCGCTATGGGAACAACGCAGGCGGACTACTTCTACGGGGCCATCCCCTGCACCCGGCCCATGACGGAGGAGGAGATCAAAGGCGAATATGAGAAGGAGACCGGCAAGGTCATCGTCGAGACCTTCGCGGGGAAAGATCCCGACCAAATTCCCGGCGTGGTCGTCCATAGCCACGGTCCCTTCGTCTGGGGCAGGGACGCGATGAATGCGGTCCACAACGCGGTAGTGCTGGAGGAAGTGGCTTTTATGGATTGGCACGCCATGCTGCTGAATCCTCGCTCCGGCCCCATGCAGCAGGCGCTGCTGGATAAACACTACCTGCGCAAACACGGGAAGAACGCGTACTACGGGCAGACGTAAAAAGAAAAGATTTTTAAAATTGGAGGCGTACCGGATGAAAAATCAGGTTTTTAACCCCTATCTTCCCAGCTGGGAGTACATCCCCGACGGGGAGCCCCATGTGTTTGGCGGCCGGGTCTATGTCTATGGCTCCCACGACCGGTTTAACGCCCCCATTTTCTGCGTCAACGACTATGTGTGCTGGTCCGCCCCGGTGGAGGACCTGTCCGACTGGCGGTACGAGGGCGTCATTTACAAAAAGAACCAAGACCCCAAAAACAAGCTGGGCCTGCGGCTGCTGTTCGCCCCGGACGTGTGCCAGGGTCCCGACGGGCGGTACTACCTCTATTATGCCTTCGACTTCATGGGGATCATGGGCGTGGCTGTGTGCGATACCCCGGCGGGGCGGTATGAGTTCCTGGGCCATGTTCGTTACAAGGACGGCACCATCTGGGGCCGGCGGAAGGGGGACCAGTTCCCCTTCGATCCCGGCGTCCTGGCGGATGAGGACGGGCGAATCTGGCTCTACTCCGGATTCTATACCCCCACCCCCGCCATTGTCACCGGCGGGTGGAAGCTCCGCAACGACGGCGGCGTGGTGGTGGAGCTGGAGCCGGACATGGTGACCATCAAAACCGAGCCCAAGGTACTCTTCCCCAAGGAGGGCCCCGGGTCTTTTCCCAACCACGAATTTTTCGAGGCCAGCTCCATCCGCCGGGATGGGGACAAGTACATCTTCGTGTACTCCTCCCGGCACAACCACGAGCTGTGCTACGCCGTGAGCCACCGGCCCGACGGGGACTTCACCTTTGGCGGCACCCTGGTGGACCAGGGGGACCTGTTCCTGGATGGGAACGAGGACGAGCGCAGGGCCGTCAACTACCTGGGCAATACCCACGGCGGCCTGTTGAATATCGGCCAGGACTGGTATATCTTCTACCACCGGCAGACCAACCGCCATTCCTATTCCCGCCAGGCCTGCGCGGAGAAGCTGACCCGGAATCCGGACGGCTCCTTTAATCAGGCGGAGGTCACCTCCTGTGGCCTCAACGGCGGGCCCCTGGAGAGCCGGGGGTGGTACGAGGCCCGGATCGCCTGCAACTTGTGGTCGAAAGAGGGCGTGGGCCGGTACGATGGCCCCAACCCCAAGAAGCGCCTGGCGGATCACCCCTATTTTACCCAGACCGGCAAGGACCGGGAGGACCATGGGGACCAGTACATCGCCAATATGCGCGACGGCGCGGTGGCGGGGTTCAAATATTTCTCCTTCGACGGACCCCGGACCCTGACCCTGGAGCTGGGGGGCGCCGGGCGGGGGCAGATGCAGGTGTCGTCCTCCCCGGATTTTGAGACCGGCTGCTGGATCCCGGTGGAGATCGCCGGGCATAAGGACCGGTTCGTTGGCACCCTGGATGTAGGAAGCGGGGTCAAGGCCCTGTACTTCCGGTTCCAGGGGGAGGGGGCGGTGGATTTCCACGCCTTTCTTTTGGAATAGCCTTTGCAGCGCCCAGTCGAAAATGGGGCGGTCCCGTCAAATGCAGGCCCGAAAGGTTTCCTTTCGGGCCTTAGCATGTCAAAAAGGCCTTGCGGAATTTGCCGCCCTGGGGGCGTCAATTTTGCCCCTGGGAAGTCCGGGGGCAAAGCTTGTGCGGCAGGAAGGAAAGGTTGTGCGGTTTTCCTTTCTTTGTATGGGCGCGGGTGCTAAAATAACAATGGAAAAAAAGAAGGAGGAGAACCCTATGAACAAACGGATCGCCCGCGTTTTCAATCTACTTCTGGCGGCGGTGCTGCTGCTGACCGCCTGCAATGTTCAGCCGGGCGCCACTGAGACTACCGGTGGGACCACTGCCGGGACAGAGCCTGCTCAGCCCGCCGGGGTACCGGAACGGGGCCAGCCCGACAAATCGGACCTTCTTTACACCGCTGCCATCGACAGCTATAAGAAAACCGATTGGACCGCCAACTGGATCTGGACCAAGAGCAGCTCAGACGACAGCTACGTTGCCTTCCGCAAGACCGTAAACCTGGAGGCCGATACCCAGGCCACAGCCTATATTTCCGCTGTGGACAAGTACACCCTCTGGGTCAACGGGGAAATGGTGGTGCTGGACGGTTCGCTGAAGCGGGGC
The DNA here is from genome assembly GCA_947632695.1 of uncultured Oscillospiraceae bacterium. GTDB lineage: Bacteria > Bacillota > Clostridia > Oscillospirales > Oscillospiraceae > Faecousia. The sequence continues at coordinate 3,197 of CANRQC010000006.1, forward strand.
CCAACGCCTTATGACAGCTATTATGACGCCGTGGAGCTGGACCTGAAGGCCGGAGAAAACGTGATTGCGCTGCTGGTGGCCTTCAATGGACGCTCCGGCGACGGCTCCATCGTCCCCGTGGCCCAGGACGAGGAGGGAGATGACTACAACCAAGCCGGCCTGCTCTTTGAGATGGAGGCCGGCGGCCAGACGATCATCTCCGACAGCTCCTGGAAAGCCATCCGCCACGCCGCCTATAAAAACCGGGTTACTGCCGGGGCCGACTATCCGGGCTATGACCAGTCCTCCATGCTGGCGGAGCGGAACGTGTATTTCGCCGCCGCCGACGACATCGGACCCTTTATGAGTGCTGGGTACGACGACAGCGCCTGGGAAGACGCCACCCTGGTGGCCAAGCCCGGGGATCTGCCCTTTGGCGACCTGTACAGCGCCATCATTCGGCCCATCAAATTTGCCGGGATCACGGATTTTGAAAATTCCGCCGACTATGTGGGCCAGACCCTGACTTCCGATACGGTGCTGGAGCTGGAGCTTCCCGGCAACATCCAGTTCACCACCTATTTTGAGCTGGAAGCCCCCGCCGGGAAAAAGCTGACCTTCTACACCGATTCCTACACCGATCAGGACGGCATGGCCAACTTCAAAGATACCTATGTGACCAAGGACGGGGCCCAAAGCTATGAAAACCTTCCCTGGCGCAGCGGCAGCAAGCTCTACATCGAGGCGGAGGCCGGGGTGACCTTCACCGCCCTGGGCTACCGGAAGAGTGAATTCAACGGGACCTGGGCCGGAAGCTTCACCTCCTCCAATCCGGAGCTGGATCAGCTCTGGCAGGAGAGCCTGAACACCGTGGCAATCTGTATGCGAGACACCTTTATGGACTGCCCCGAGCGGGAGCGGGGCCCCTACATGGGCGATGCTTCCAACCAGATCGACGCGGCCCTCTACGGCTATGACCAGGGGGGCTACGACATGACGAAATAGGCCATCCTGACCTGTGTCGGCTGGACCCCCTCTTCCGGCGCGATCCCCAGCCGGGCCCCCTCTGTCAAGCCCCAGGAGATCCCCAACCAGAGCCTGGCCTTTATGACCAGCGCCTATCACTACTATCTCCACTCCGGGGACGCCGAGACCATGCGTTTCTACTACACCGCCTTTATAAACTATCTAAAACTCTTTGAAATGGCCGACGGCCTGCCGGTATACCGGGAGGGCTCTTGGACCTGGAACGACTGGGGCGACCGGATCGACGCGGACCTGCTCCAGGTGGGCTTCTACTATTACGCCTTGAACCTGACCAAGTCCCTGGCGGAGAGCCTGGGTATTCCTGACGATCTGCCCTTCCTGACGGAGCGGATGGAGTCCATCCAGGGCGCTTACCACGACGCCTACTATACCCCCGAGGGTTTCAAGTCCCCCAATAGCAAGTATATCGACGACCGGGCCAACGCCCTGTTGGCGCTGTCCGGCCTGGCGGGGGAGGAGGACTATGATCTGATCTGCCAGGTGATCATGAACACCTACCAGGCCAGCCCCTTCTGCGAAAAGTACATTTTGGAGGCCCTGTGCGTCATGGGCCGGGAGGACCTGGCGGTACAGCGGATGCTGGACCGGTATGGCTTCATGCTCACCGACGACCACGACACCCTCTGGGAGCAGTTCACCACCGACACCGGCACCTTTAACCATGGCTGGTCCGCCGCGCCGATGTACATCCTGAGTAAATACGTGGCGGGCATCCGTCCCACCGAGGCTGGGTTTGCCGCCTATGAGATCGCGCCCTCGGACCTGCTGGAGAGCTTCAGCTGCACGGTCTATACCCCCAAGGGCAACATCACCGTGGTCAAGGAGGGGAACACCCTCACCGTCACCGCCATTGACAGCCCCGCCACCGTCTACCTTCCCGCCTCCTTTGGCTCCGCCGCCGTCTCCGGTGGGGAGTACACCGTGACGGAGGACGGGAGCATCCTCTTGCCCGGCGAGGGTACGTACACCTTTACTGCCAACTGATTTTTCCTTCCTTTTCTTCCTCACGGCAAGGTCCCCGGCGAATTTCGCCGGGGACCTTGCCATTTACTAAAGAAGGATCAGCGCTTGGGCGCGTTTAGGCGGGTTTTTGGGCAGGGAAGTGGATACTCAGGAAGAACATATCCTCCTGCACCGCCGTTTCCACCGTGCCGCCATACTGGGCGGCGATGTATTGGATGCTCTTGATGCCGAAGCCGTGGCGGGCCTGATCGGGCTTGGTGGTATCCAGGGCGTCACGGTCCGTATGGAGTACCCCGTCAAAATAGTTGGAGGTCTCGATCTCCAAGTCGCCGCCGGTGCTTTGCAGGGTCAGGGTGATGACCTTTTTCTCCTGGTCCGGCAGCTTCTGTACCGCCTCCACAGCATTGTCGATCAGGTTGCCGAAGATGGTATAGGTCTGCACCGGGGTAAGGAAAGAGAAGGGCGCGCCGCTGCCCATGCAGGTGAACTGGATGCCATTTTTCTGGCACAGCAGGGATTTTTCGCACAGCACCACGTCCAGGACCTCGTTGCCGGTTTTGATATTGGCGTCATAGAAGGTGATGGCCTCCTGGAGCTGGTCCAGCTCCTCCTGGTTCAGCTTGCCTTCGATCCGGCGGAAGATGTGCTTCAAGTCGTGGCATTTCATATTGATAGCGTCCATGCTGGCCTTCACCGACTGGAACTGGGCCTGGTCCTGTTTCCAGAGCTGCTGCAGCACCTCCATCTGGTGGTCCCGCTCGTTCTGATGGAACACAAAGCCGCACAAAAACAGGATCATGGCGTTGATATCAATGCTAAAGGCCTTGATGAGCATACTCACCGCCATGCTCTCCGACTCATAGACCCTGCCCAGGCAGATCAGCACATTCACGGTGATCACCATGAAGACCGAAAGCAGCGCCACATTCCGCTCCGTCCGCTTGTTCCGGACCACCTTTCCCCTGGGACTGAAGAAATAGGCCAGCAGCAGGAAGGCGGCGATCCGAAAGACGTAAAACAGGACCCATTCCCATTCCTGGAGGGTGGTGTAGTCCGGGTGGATCAGGGAAATGGTGAGCTTGTCGTTGATCCCCAGCAGGTTCTGGATGAGTGGATAGAGCTTGTTCACCACCTGGTAGGTGGCGGTGCCGGCGCAGACCACCAGCAGCACACCCTCCAAATTGTCCTGGAAGCAGCCGTAGGTGAAGACCAGGCAGTATGCGGTCACCGCCAGGTAGCACAGCACCCGAATCCAGATGGCAGGGTAGTTAAAGTAGATCACGCCCAGGCCGTAGCTCATCACGATCCCCAGGACCCACATCAGCCCGATCCGCAGGAAGAAGTGCCGCCGCCGCTCCAGGTGCCGGGCGAACAGGGCGATACACAGCTGGGTCTCCAGGAAGGTCATGATCAGGGAAAAGGAGTCGAAAACCGAGGGTCCCAGCAGGGTGAAAATCTTATCCATATTTTTTACTCCCTGAAAATTCCTCGAACCGGCGGGTAAATTCGTTCTTCCGGGGGTGGCTGATCTGCAGCTCCGTGTCCCCCACAAAGACGCTCATGCCCGCGATCCGGGTCACATGGGCCAGATTGACCAGCAGGAAATTGTTGCACCGGGCAAAGCCGCAGGGCTCCAGCAGGGCCTCCACGCTTTTCATGGTCTGGTACTGCCGGAACTCGCCGGAGGCGGTGTGGTAGACGCAGTGGTGGGCCCGGACCTCTACGTATGAGATCTGCCGGGAGAAGAGCCGGACCACCCCGGTTTCCGTCTTGACTAGGATATCTACGCTGCTGGGCTTCCGGGACTGGAGCCGCTGGAAAGAGCGGGTGAATTTCAGCTTAAATTCCGGGTACCGGATCGGCTTGACGATGAAATCCGCCGCCTCCACCTCATAGCCGTGGATGGCGTACTGCTGCATACTGGTGACGAAGATCAGCATCACCTGCCCGTCCTTCTCCCGGAGGATTCGGGAGGCGTCCAGGCCGTTCATCAGGGGCATCAGAATGTCCATGAACACGATGTCCCACTCGGCGGTGTACCGCTCCAGGAAGGGGACGGCGTTGTAAAAAATGGAAATGTCAAAGGGCAGCTTATACTCGGCGGCATACTGCCGCAGGGCCGCCTCCAGCTGGGCGGCGGCGTCCTTACTGTCCTCCACGATGGCGATTTTGTACAAGCGGCATCCCTCCGTCGATCATTTCATTTTTATTATAACAAGCTCGTCCAAAAGAGTCAATTCACCGACTGAGAAAAAAGTAAATTTGTGCGGTGGGAGAGCAAGGTTGTGCGGTTTGCCTTGTATTGCGGTTGGCGGGGGAGTATGCTGAAACTGCCAATAAAAGGGCCTCTGGCCCGGACTACTTTAAGGAGGAAACCCAAATGAAAAAGACTATCAGCCTTCTGCTCACCGCCTGTCTGGTGGTTTGCCTGCTCTGCGCCTGCGACAGCGGCAGTTCCGCCGGCGGCAAGATCACCGGGATCTACCTGTCCCCGGCGAACCTGTCCTACCAGAATATGCGCCCCCAGTACAACTACTATCTCACCACCTTCACCCAGCAGGAGCTGACCCTGATGGACGACAACACCTACTGCCTGGTGATCTCCGCCTCCACCTTCTCCGCTCTGGAGCTGGCCGAAAGCACCAACGATGCCAAGGGCAACGAGCGGGAGAACTACATCACCAAGATCTACGGCACCTACACCAGCGCTGTCAACGATCTGGACGAGGATCTGCTGGATGTGACCCTGTCCGCCCCCACCCGGGTGGTCAAGAGCTACGACCAGACCTATTGGCTGGACACCGACGCCTGGACCGACAACATGGGCAAGCTGGTAGTGCCTCCCACCGGCTATGACGACAACGGCCAGCCCATCCGGGACGAGAACGCCACCCCCTGGACCGCTCAGCAGTATCTGGAGAGCGTTACCCTGACGACCACCACCATTCAGGTCAACCAGAAGACCGCCAGCTTCGACTTTACCGACTTCGGCGTGTAAGCCTCTGCCTTTGGAGGAATCGCCATGGGAAAGAGTAATCTATGGCGGGGCATGACGGCGCTTTTGGCGCTGATCGTGTGCCTGACCAGCTTTGGCACCAGCCTGGCCTTCACCCGGGAGGGAGATGTGAACCTGTTCCTGGGTACGCTGCCCCCGGCGGTGGCGGTGACGGACGACACCAATTACTATAAGTCCAGCTACGCCAGCATGGACGAGATGCGCCAGGCCCAGCAGGACTACCTGATCGAGAGCCAGATCGAGGGCTCTGTGCTGCTGCGCAACGAGAACGCCGCCCTGCCCCTGGCCAAGGATGCGGCCGTCACCCTCTTCGGCTTTGCCGCCGCCACCCCCGTTTACCACGGCGGCTCCGGCGGCCCCCCCAACACCGGCATCAACCTCTACGACGCCCTCAAGGCCGAAGGCGTCCGGGTCAACGACACGGTGTACAACGCCATTGTGAACACCCCCTCCGACCGGACCAAGACCGGCCTGATCGGGGAGATCCCCGCCTCCGCTTACGCCGGCACCGAGAGCTCCTACGCCTCCGACTACAATGACGCGGCCATTTACGTCATGAGCCGGTTCGGCGGGGAGGAAGGCGACCTGAACCACGGCCTCCAGGGCGACTGGCAGGAGGGCCCGGCGGACATCCCCGAGCTCAAGCTCCATCCGGAGGAGCTTGACACCCTGAACCTTATCAAGAATTCCGGCAAATTCGACAAAATCATTGTGGTTCTGAACTCCGGCTATGCCATGGAGCTCCAGGAGCTGATCGACCTGGGGGTGGACGCCATCCTCTGGATCGGCTATCCCGGCAACTACGGCATGACCGGCGTGGCGAAGATCCTCAACGGCCAGGCGGACCCTTCCGGCCGGAACGTGATCACCTATGCCACCGATTCCCTGTCCAGCGCCGCGATGCAGAACGCCGGAGATTTCACCTTCACCAACCTGACGGGCCTTTACAAGAACAAGTACCTGGTCTACGCCGAGGGCATCTATGTGGGCTACAAGTACTATGAAACCCGGTATCAGGACGAGATCCTGGGCCTGCACAACGCGACCTCGGAGAAGGGCGTCTACGCCTCTCAGAACGGGGCCTGGAACTATGCCGACGAGATGGTTTACACCTTCGGCGCGGGCCAAAGCTACGCAAGCTTCACCCAGGAGCTTCTCAGCGTCAACTGGGATAAGACTGCGCACACCCTCACCGCCCAGGTGAAGGTCACCAACAACGGCGGCTTTGATGGCAAGTCCATGGATGTGGTCCAGCTCTACGCCCAGCTCCCCTGGCAAGAGGGACAGACGGAAAAGAGCGCCATCCAGCTCGTGGACTTCGCCAAGACCGGCCCCCTGGCCTCCGGGGAGAGCGAGACCGTGACGCTGGAGGTCTCCGACTATCTGTTCGCCGCCTATGACGCAAACGCCGTCAATGGCGCGGATGGGACCAAGCAGGGCTGCTACGTCTTCGACGCCGGGGATTACTACTTCGCCATCGGCAGCGACGCCCACGACGCCCTGAACAATGTCCTGGCGGCCCAAGGGGTCACCGGCATGTATGACGCCGAGGGGAATCCCGTCTCCGGCGACAAGGCCAAGGTGGTCAAGGATACCCTGGCGGCCCTGGACAACACGACCTATGCCGTGTCCCAGCGCACTGGCGCGGTGGTCTCCAACCACTTCGAGGACCGGGACATCAACTATTTCCTCCCCGGCACCATCACCTATCTGACCAGGGCGGATTGGAACACCTTCCCGGACACGGTGGCCACCCTCACCGCCAACGAGGAGATCACCGACCTGATGGAGAACTTCCAGTACGAAAAACCCAGCGACGCTCCGGATATCTCCGTCTATAAGTATAAGCAGGAGAATGGCATCAGCTTCATTGACATGAAGGATGTGCCCTTCGACGATCCCATGTGGGAAGACTTCATCGATCAGCTCACCGTCACGGAGCTGGCCCAGATCACCGGCGACAAGATGGGCCTGGACAAGATCGAATCCATCGATATGCCCAGCTATGCCGGCGGCGACGGCCCCGACGGGCACCAGGCCGGCACCCTGTTCAACGCGGAAATGCTGGCCGCCTCCACCTTCAGCAAAGAGATGCTCCGGCTCCGCGGCGACTTCCTGGCGGAGGAGAGCTACTACATCGGCTTCCGGCAGATTTACGCCCCCGGCGGCAACATTCACCGGACGCCCTATTCCGGCCGGAACTTTGAGTACTACTCCGAAGATTCTATCATGAGTTACCTGTGCGGCGAGGTTCAGACCCTGGCCATGGCCCAGAAGGGGTGCGTGGGCACCTTCAAGCACTTCTGCGGCAACGACCAGGAGACCAACCGCCACGGCGTGGCCACCTTCATGACCGAGCAGACCTACCGGGAGGGGCCATTGAAGGGCTTCGAGGGCGGCTTGCAGGCCGGCCACTCCATGGCCACCATGACGGCGTATAACCGGATCGGCTGCATTCCCACCGCCTCCGACTATGCCACCATGACCACCGTTCTGCGGGAGGAGTGGGGCTTCACCGGCATCAACATGACGGACTCCTCCAAGGACTCCGCCTCCTACATGGGCACGGCCGACGCCATCACCGCCGGGACCAACCAGTTCAACAACGACCCGGGCCGGGTGCCCGAGGTGTCCAACCTGCTGACCAAGGGCCGGGACGGCTTTATCTGGGGCAAGCTCCGGCAGGTAGCCAAGTATTACCTGTACACCATGAGCCGGTCCAACCTGGTGAACGGCCTAGCAAAGGAGGTCCCCGTGGCGGATTACACGCCTTGGTGGAAGCCGGCAATGCTGGCTCTGGACGGGGTGCTGGGCGTTCTCACCGCTGCCAGCCTGGTGCTGTTCCTGGTAAACACCTATGGAAAAAAGAGGAGGAAAAACGATGAAAAATCTGCTTAAAGACAGACGCTTCGGATTTTACCTCTCCGCTGGCAGCGCCGTTGCCGCCGTCATTGGCGCGGTGGTTTATGTGACCGTGTACATGGTCACCGCCGGGCAGACTGTGGACCGGGTCTTCGACTGGATGACCTTCGGCTTCGCCCTGGGCGGCGGCCTGGTGAGCCTGGTCTGTGAGATCTTCCGCCTCCGCTTCGGCCCCATCCTAGCGACGTGCTGCCTGAGTGTGGGACTGGCCATTCACCTGGTGGAGTCGGCCTACCCCCTGGCGGATGTACTCACCGGCGTACCCTTCTTCGGGGGCAATTTCACCCTAGCCCTCATTTTCGCGGTCGTGTTTGGCCTGGCTACCCTGGTACAGGTGGCCGCGGCCTTCATGGAACACAATAAATAAGAATTGGAGGAAAATCACAATGAAACTGCGTAAACTCCTGGCTCTGGTCCTGGCGGCCGTGATGCTCATGGGCATCTTGGTGGCCTGCGGCCCCACCGAAAACACTACCACCACCGGCTCCAACGACACCACCAAGGGTACCGAGGCCCCCGCTTCCAACAAGTCCTATCAGCTCTACGGCAAGTACGAGGAGGAGGGCGAGTTCGCCTCCATGATGAACATGGCCTTCCTGCTGGACCTGAACGCCGACGGAACCGCCGTCTGCGACCGGTACTCCTTCGGCCAGTACGACGCCTCTCCCGCCGATTCCAACCCCTCCTACACCCAGAGCTACCTGTCCGGTACCTGGAAGGAAGTGGAAAAGGACGGCGTGCCCTGCCTGCAGATCAAGATCGCCTATGTGGACGAGGCGGGCAACGAGTCCAACAACCAGACCGCCTACGCCTACGAGGTGGCCGGTACCTACAGCTTTGAAATGACCTTCCCCGTGGTCCCCGGCATGTCCTACACCCGGAACGTGACCATGGAGGGCAAGGAGAACAAGACCTACGCCACCGACGACGACTTCATCGCCGCCTACAAGATCGAGTTCACCGCTCCTGAGAACATCGGCTCCTTCGTGGACGCCGAGAACAACGGCACCGCTTATCTGCAGGCCGACGGCACGCTGCTGCTCTACGCCGGTTACGATAAGTTTGCCGACGGCAAGTGGACCAAGACTGAGGACGCCATCACCATTTCCGTGGGCGGCGAGGCCGTGGAAGTGACCATGGAGGGCAATAAGGCCTCCTTCTCCTACAGCCGCAGCCTGGACGGCTCCAACACGGTGGACTACACCTTCGTCTGCGAGGACATCACCGCCATCGCCGCGCCTGAAGTGGGCGAGGACACCCCCTACACCGCTTCTGTTGACATGGGCGGCAACGAGACCACCGCGGAGCTGACTTTGGCTTCCGACGGCACCGCCAACCTGAAGGTCTTCACCGACATCCCCTGCACCTACACCCAGGTGGGCAGCGTGGTCATTCTGGAGGCTGCCGGGGAGCTGGAAGGCTACGCCGCTCAGATTTGGCCCGGCGTCAGCCATGCCTACATCCTCAACGAGGACCGGAGCATGGTGGGCGTGGTCAACGCCTATGAGGCCGGGGACCTGGTGCTGATTCTCCTGGACGAGACCAACATGAAGGTCTGCTTCCCCTCCTACGGGATGGAGCGGGACGGCTTTACCTACACCCTCAGCGAGGACGGCACCGCGCTGACCGTCACCGCTCCCAGTGAGGAAGAGCTGGGCGCCTTTGGCCAGGTTTGGGCCGGCGCAGGCGCCGAGAAGTGGACCATCGACGGCAACACCGCTACCAAGGCGGAGTAATTCAGAAACCCATTCACAAGGCCCCGGTATCCGCCGGGGCCTTACCATTCCAAACAGGAGGTTGAAAAAATGAAGCGCATCAATAGGATCGCGCCGCTGCTTTTGGCGGCGTTCCTTCTGACCGCCTGCGCCGGCGGCGAGCAGGAGCCGCCCACGACCACCGCCGGGCAGGTGGTCAAGCTGATCATGGACCAAAGCCCGGATCAGGTGGCCTATGTGGAAGGGGAGACCTTCGACCCTGCCGGAACGGTGATCAACGCCCAGCTGTCCGACGGCTCGATCCTGGAGGACGTGCCCTATACCGTCACGGTGGACACCCCCCTGACCCGGACTACGCTGTATGCGGAATTTGCCTACGGCGGCAAGACGGTGAGCATCCAGCTGCGGATCACCATGGCTGGCAATGGCCCGGAATATACCTGTGAGAATACCCCCTTTGTCCCCGGCAGCCCTCTGGAGGGCAAGGTCATTTACTTCCTGGGCTCCTCCGTCACCTTGGGTGCCTATTCCGGGAATGAATCCATGGCGGACTACCTTGCCAAGAAGGATGGAGCTGTGTGCATTAAGGAGGCCGTATCCGGCACCACCTTGGGGGATTTTAAGGACGGCAGTTATGTGGAGCGGCTGAATGCGTGCCTGGCCTCTCCGGACCGGGCGGAAAAGCTGGACGCCTTTGTGGTTCAGCTCTCCACCAACGACCGGAAATCCCCCAACCGCTACGGAGCTGTAACCGGCCCGGAGGTGCGGGACCCGTCGGCCTTTGACATCACCACCTCCTTTGGCGCCATGGAGTATATCATTGCCACCGTCCGGCAGACCTGGGCTTGCCCGGTCTTCTTCTACACCAACCCGCCCCTGGACGAGGACTATGCAAAATTAGTGGAGGGCCTGGCTCAGATCGCGGAAAAGTGGAAGATCGGTGTGATCGATCTGTACCATGACCAAGCCTTCAACGACCTGACGGAGGAGGAATACGCCCTGTACATGGCCGACGAGGTCCATCCCACCAAGGCTGGCTACCGGGACTGGTGGCTACCGAAATTTGAGGAGGCACTGGCGGGGATCTGAGACAGCCCACCGTGAAATCTGTGCCGCCGGATGGCAAGGTTGTGCGGTTTTGGTTGCATCACACGGCGGCAAATTGTACATTGTGTATGTTAAGACTACTAAAGGGAGGAAAACCGATATGAGCAAGAACCCTAAGAAAAAAGGCACGCTGTGGGCGGTCCTCACCGCAGCGCTGGCGGTTTTTCTGGCAGTTCTCATCGCGGCAATCCCGGTGACGGCCTATTATGAGACCATGATCAACGCCGCCCTGAATGCACGGACCCAGAAAATCATCCCCGGGGAGGATTCCAGCATCTTCTATTGGACGGAGTATGAGACAGAGGAAGCCCTGACGGAAAATGATTTTGATATTTGCCGTCAGGTGATGGCGGAGGGGGCGGTGCTCCTGCTCAATCGGGATCAGACCCTGCCTCTGCCTGCGGAAACAAAATTCTCCCTCTTTTCCCAGTCCGCGGCGGACCCGGTGCTCACCGGCACTGGCTCGGCTTTCATGGCCACCGGCGACGCCGTGAGCTTTTACGGAGCCCTGGAGGACAGCTTCGCTCCCGGCTGCGTCAACCAGGAGGTGTGGAAATTCTACAAGACCTCCGGCTATAAGCGGGTCAACGCGGATCTGGCTGGCGGCGGCCCGGAGCAGTACCGGATCAACGAGGTGCCCTGGGAGAAATACCCCGAGGCGGTTAAGGCCACTTTCTCCGATTTTGGGGATGTGGCGCTGGTGGTGCTGTCCCGCTCCTCAGGAGAGGGGGCGGACCTTCCCAGCGGTCTGCCCGAGCTGGAGGAGTATATGACGGACGGCGACTACCTCCGGCTCTGCCCGGAGGAGGAGGAACTGCTGGAAAACCTGCGGCAGCTCAAGGAGGACGGTGTATTCCGCCGGATCGTGGTGCTGCTGAACTCCTCCAGCACCCTGCAGCTGGATTTTCTGGACAAATATGAGATCGATGCCCTGCTGTGGGTGGGCAATTTGGGGCTGAACGGCATTCCAGCGGTGGCGGACATCCTGGCGGGGAAGGTCAATCCCTCCGGCCGGATCGTGGATACCTTCCAGAAGGACAACCACGCCGCCCCCGCCATGCAGAACTATGATGCCTTTCCCTACACCAACGCAGAGGAGCTGGGCCTGGAATTCGCCCAGAACAACAACGCCCCCGGGATCGAAAAGTGCAACCGGAATTATGTGGTCTACCAGGAAGGCATTTATGTGGGCTACCGCTATTTTGAGACCCGGTATGAAGACTACGTTTTGAACCAGGGCAATCCGGGGGACTACCGCTATGACGAGCTGGTGGCCTTCCCCTTTGGCTGCGGCTTGAGCTATACCACCTTTGAATATTCCAATTTTGCCATCTCCGACCTGGGCGACGCCATCCGGGCGGAGGTGGACGTGACCAACACCGGCAGCGTAGACGGAAGCCACACAGTGCAGATTTATTTCCAGTCCCCCTACACCCAGTATGACCGGGAAAACGGGGTGGAGAAGTCCGCCGTGGAGCTGTGTGGCTTCGACAAGAAGCTGATACCCGCCGGGGCCACAGAGCATTTTTCCATCGAGATTGCCAAGGACGATCTGACCAGCTATGATGCCAACAACGCCAGGACCTACATCCTGGACGCGGGAGACTACTATTTTACCGTGGGGACCGACGCCCACGACGCCGTCAACAACATCCTCACCGCCAAAGGTGCGGACCCCTCCCGCATGAGCGGCACGGGGAACGCCTCCCTCGCCGCCAAGTGGACCCTGGATGCCCTGGACAACACAACCTATGCCGTTTCCGCCTACACCGGCGTGGCGGTCACTAACCGCTTCGACGATGCGGACCTGAACAAGTACGAGGGGGCGGAGGGCCAGACCGTCACCTATTTGACCCGTTCCGACTGGACTGGCACCTTCCCCAGTCCCCAGATCCTGTATGTGACGGATCAGATGTGGGCGGACGGCCTGACCCACAACGAGGACGAGCGGGCCGCCATCGCGGAAAAGATGAAGGCGCTCTACTGGTCCGACGCCGCCCTGGCTCCCAGCGGCGTGGCCGGGGACGGGAAGGCCATCGATTTTGTGGAGACGTCCTATGATAACCCCGCCTGGGACGGCCTCATCAGCCAGATCCCCTATGGTGATATGCTGGACACCATCTACAACGGTGCTTACAACACCCACGCCCAGCCCGCCATCAACCTGCCGGGGACCTCGGAATCCGACGGCCCCACCGGCTACACCAAGAGTCTGATGGGCGGTGCCAGCGGCATGGCTTTCCCCTCCGAGGACGTTTTGGCCGCCTCCTTTGACCGGGAGCTTGCCAAGCTGGTGGGCAAGTGCATGGGGGAGGATATGCTCCACAGCAACCAAAACAGCGGGGAAACCACCATGGCGGGCATCTACGCCCCCGGCGCCAACATCCACCGGAGCCAGTATCTGGGCCGCCATAACGAGTATTATTCCGAGGACGGCTGGCTCTCCGGCGAGATCTGCGCCGCCCAGGTCCAGGGGATCCGGGACCGGGGGATGCTTGCCTTTGTGAAGCACTATGCCCTCAACGATCAGGAGGAGGGCCGATACGGCATCAGCGTCTGGGCCAACGAGCAGGCCATCCGGGAACTCTACCTGGAGTCCTTTGAAGGTGCGATTCGGGGCGGTGCCATGAACGTGATGACCAGCTTCAACCGAATCGGCGTGGTCTGGTCCGGCAGTCACTATGGCCTGATGACCGGCATCCTCCGGGATGAGTGGGGGATGCAGGGAGCCGCCGTCACGGATATGTCCATGAATGCCAAGTGGATGGATTACCGCCTTGGCATCCTGGCAGGCCAGGACCTCTGGTGCGGCCAGAAGGGGACTATGGGCACCCTGGACGGCAGTGAGAACGATCCCGCCATCACCAGCGCGGTCCACCGGGCTATGAAAAACATCGTCTATTCCGTCACCCGCACCAACGCAATGAACGTAGGCGATGCCACCGTCATTGCAGTGACGCCGGAGTGGAAAATCGTCCTGTATGCCGCCACGGCGGTCACCGCCGTACTGACCGCCTTGTGCGCCGGCTTGTGGATTCTCCGCCGGTGGGCCGGAAAACAGTAGATTTCAGCGCCGGGCTTTGGCCCGGCGCCTTTCCGCAGCCCAACATGAAATCTGTGCCGCCGGATGGCAAGGTTGTGCGGTTTTGGTTGCATCACGCGGGGAAAAATTGTACATTGTGTATGCTAAGACTACCAAAGGGAGGAAAACCGATATGAGCAAAAACCCCAAGAAAAAAGGCACGCTTTGGGCGGTCCTCACCGCCGTCACCGCCGTGCTGCTGATCATTTCCATTGTGGCGATCCCCATCACCAACTTTTTCTCCACCGCCATCAACGTGGCCCTGGGGGCCGTGACCCAGAAGGTGGTGCCGGACCCCGACGCAAAGATCTACTTCTGGTCCAACTACGACAGCGAGGAGGATCTGGTGGCTTTCGAGAAGCAGCTCTGCCGGGACATCGAGGGCGAGGGCGCGGCCCTGCTCGTGAACCGGGACAACACCCTGCCCCTTCCAGAAGGGACCAAGTTCACCCCCTTCTCCCAGTCCTCCTTTAACCTCCTCTACGGCGGCACCGGCTCCGGCCAGGTCTCCGCCGATGACGCGGTCTCCCTGAAATCCGCCCTGGAGGAGTCCTTCGGCGAGAATACGGTGAACCTGGACCAGTGGAAATTCTACGCCACCTGCGGCTATGCCCGGGTCAATGCGGACACCACCGGCGGCAACCAGGCCCAGTACCGGATCAACGAGGTGCCCTGGGAGAAGTACACCGACGCCCTGCAGAGTACCTGGAGCGACTACGGCGACGTGGCCCTGGTGGTCCTGGCCCGGTCCGGCGGCGAGGGCGCGGATTTGCCCAGCGGCCTGCCGGAGCTGGAAGAGTACATGACGGATGGCGACTATCTCCGCCTGAACCGGGACGAACTGGATATGTTCGAGCATCTGGAGCAGCTGAAGAACGAGGGCGTCTTTAAGAAGATCGTGGTGCTGCTCAACTCCTCCAACACCCTGCAGCTGGACTTCGTGGACGACTATGGCATCGACGCGGTGCTGTGGATCGGCGATGTGGGCATGACCGGTATCAACGCTGTCGCGGATATTTTGGCGGGCAAGATCAATCCCTCCGGCCGGATCGTAGACACCTTCCTGAAGGACAACCACTCCAGCCCCGCTATGCAGAATTTCGGCGCGTTCCCCTATACTAACGGAGCGGACTACAATGTGGCCACTGCCCAGAACAACACCGACCCTGGCATCAACAAGTGCAACCGGGACTATGTGGTCTACGCCGAGGGCATCTATGTGGGCTATCGGTACTATGAGACTCGTTATGAGGACTTTGTGCTGAATCAGGGCAACGCCGGGGACTATGACTATGACTCCGATGTAGCCTTCCCCTTCGGCTTTGGTCTGAGCTACACTGATTTCGCCTACTCTAATTTTAAAGTGGAGGATCAGGGCCAGACCTTCCAGGTGGAGGTGGATGTGACCAACACCGGCGCGGTGGACGGCAAGCACACGGTGCAGATCTACTTCCAATCCCCCTACACCCAGTACGATATTGACAACCAAGTGGAGAAAGCCGCCGTGGAGCTGTGCGGCTTCGACAAGAAGATGATCCCCGCCGGGGAAACCGAGCATTTCACCATCACGGTCAACAAGGAAGACCTGACTTCCTACGACCATATGAATGCCAAGACCTACATCCTGGATGCCGGGGAATACTACTTCACCGTGGGCAAGAACGCCCATGACGCGGTAAACAATATCCTGATGGCCAAGGGTGCGGACGCGAGCCGTATGAGCGGCGCAGGAGACGCCTCCCTGACCTACAAGTGGACTCTGGACGCCCTGGACAGCACCACCTATGCCGTTTCCAGCAAGACCGGCAAGCCCATTACGAACCTCTTTGAAAACGCGGACCTGAACAAGTACGAGGGCGCCCAGGGCCAGACGGTCACTTATCTGACCCGTTCCGACTGGACCGGCACCTTCCCCCAGACAGTGACCCTTTCCATCACCGACCAGATGTGGGCCGACGGCCTGACCCATGAGGAGGCCGGCCGGGTCGCCATCGTGGAGAAAATGAAGAGCCAATATTATCCCGACGCTACCATGCCCGCCATGGGCGTGTCCGGCAGCCTCACCGCCGGCCAGTTTGCCGAGAAGGCCGCCGATGATCCGGATTGGGACCAGCTCATTGCCCAGATCCCTTATTCCGAGATGACCAACGTCATTTACAACGGCTTCCATCTGACCCAGCCGGTGCCCTCCATCGGTTTGCCCGGCACCAACGATGAAAACGGACCCCAGGGCTTCACAAAGAGCCTGGTTGGCGGTTCCTCCGCCATGGCCTACACCTCCGAGGATGTAATGGCCGCCACCTACAATCGGGAGCTCATTGAGAACATGGGCAAGTGCATCGGCGAGGACTTCCTCCACGCCACCGACGGTTCCGGCACCGTGTTCTCCGGCATCTACGGCCCCGGCGCAAACATCCACCGCACGCCTTACTCCGGCCGGAACTTTGAGTACTACTCCGAGGACGGCTGGCTGGCCGGGCAGGTCGCCGCTGTGGAGGTGGCCGCCATTCAGGACCGGGGCGTGTATGTGTTCACCAAGCACTTTGCCCTGAACGATCAGGAGGAAGGCCGCTATGGCATCTCCACCTGGTCTAACGAGCAGGCCATCCGGGAATTGTACCTGGAGGGTTTTGAAGGCAGTGTGAAGAACGGCGGCGGCATGGGCGTCATGAGCTCCTTCAACCGGATCGGCGTGACCTGGTCCGGCGCGCACCACGGCCTGATGACCGGCATCCTCCGGGATGAATGGGGCATGACCGGCGCGGCCATTACCGACTGCTCCGTCATGGCCAATTACATGGACTACCGTATGGGCGTCCTGGCCGGCCAGGATCTTTGGGACGGCTATAGCAGCGGCATGGCCACTCTGGATGGGCTGGACAGCGATCCCGCCATCGTCACCGCCGTGCAGAACGCGGTGAAGCACATCACCTATTCCATCAGCCACAGCCACGCCATGAATGTGGGCAACGCCACCGTGGTGCTGGTAACGCCGGCATGGCAAATGGCCCTGTACATCCTGACGGGTGTGCTGGCGGTCCTCACCGCCGGATGCGCCGCGATGCTGGTGATCACCCGCCGGAAGGCCAAAAAGAACCAATAAACAGCTTCCAATCCTCCTCGTTTCTTCCTTAAATAGGGACCCGTCCATCGACGATGGGCGGGTCCCGCCCTATATTTGAACAAAGGAGACAAATTTCGATGATCAAAGCGGTCCAACAGTTTATGCTGGGAACGGTGACAGGCCGGGAAAAGCAGGCCCGGCAGACCCTGGAGAGCCACCGCAACTGGGTGGACGGCTCTCCCGTCAAGAGCTTCCAGCGCAGCGCGCAATATTTGAACCGGCATTTTTAGGAGGAAGAAGCCATGCGTCCGATCTCATTCAACGATGGCTGGACCGTCCGCCATGTGGAGGAGGACGGCCCCGGGACAGCCGTCCGGCTGCCCCACGACGCCATGCTCTCCGAGCCCCGAAGCGGACAGGCCGAAGGCGGGACGAACACCGGCTGGTTTGCCGGAGCGGATTATCTGTACACCAAGACCTTTTCTTTCGACCCGGCCTGGGCGGGAAAACGGCTGATCTTAGAGCTGGAGGGGATCTACCGGAATGCCGAGATCTACCTCAACGGCCGGAAGGCCGCCTTCCGGCCCTATGGCTATACCAATTTCTATGTGCCGCTCAACTGCTTCCTCCAGCCAGGGGAGAACACCCTGGAGGTGGTGGCCCGGAATGCGGACCAGCCCAACAGCCGCTGGTATACCGGCGCTGGGATCTACCGCCCGGTGTGGCTGTGGGTCGGCCCGGAGGCTTATATTCCACCAAACGGCGTCCGCATCCGCACCCTCTCCCTGGACCCGGCCCGGGTGGAGGTGACAGTTCGCGCCTCCCAGCGCGGTCAAGTCCAGGTAGAGATTCTGGACGGCGGCAGTCTGATCGCGTCGGGAGCGGGGGAGGAGCGGATCGAGCTGACCATTCCAAACGCCCGGCCCTGGTCTCCGGAGGAGCCCCAGCTCTACACCTGCCGGGTGAACTTCGGGGAGGACAGCTGGGAAGGGAGCTTCGGCCTGCGCACGCTGGAATGGGGGGAGGACGGTTTGCTGCTCAATGGGCGGCGGATTCTTCTCCGGGGAGCCTGCGTCCACCACGATCTGGGGCTGCTGGGCGCGGCCTGCTGGCAGGATGGGGAGGACCGCCGAGTCCGGCTGCTGAAGGAGGCGGGCTATAATGCCCTCCGCTCCGCCCACAACCCCTGCTCTAAGGCGCTGCTCTCCGCCTGCGACCGTTTGGGAATGCTGGTGATGGACGAATACATCGACCACTGGTACATCCACAAGACCCAGTATGACTATGTTCCCTACTTCGATTCCTGGTATCGTCAGGACCTGACGGATTTGGTGGACAAGGACTATAACCATCCCTCGGTGATCCTCTACTCCACCGGAAACGAGGTTTCCGAGACGGCCCAGCCCCGGGGGGCGGCCCTGGCCGGGGAGCTGACGGAGCTGCTCCACCGGCTGGACCCCACCCGGCCGGTGACCTGCGGGGTAAATCTGTTCTTCAATTACCTGTCCAGCCTGGGCTTTGGGGTGTACAGCGACGAAAAAGCGCGAAAGGAGGCCGCCCGGGCGGAAAAACGGAAATCCGGCGCCCCCAAAAAGAAAAAATCGGTTGGCAGCCAGTTTTTCAACGATCTGGCGGGCATGTTGGGGGCGGATTTTATGAAAATGGGAGCGGCCCTTCCGGGCAGCGACGCCAAAACACGGGACGCCTTTGCCCTGATGGACATCGCCGGGTATAACTACGGCATCCGCCGCTACCAAAAGGACCTGAAAAAATACCCCCGCCGCCTGATTTTGGGCACGGAAACCTTCTGCCAGGATGCCTGGGAATTTTACGAATTGGCAAAAAATCAGCCCCGGCTGCTGGGGGACTTTGTCTGGACCGGAATGGACTACCTGGGGGAGGTGGGCATCGGCGCCTGGGAGTACCGGGCCTATGTGCCGGACTTTTCCCATGGCCCCGGGTGGATCGCCGCCGGCAGCGGCCGCCTGGACCTGACGGGCCGGGCCTGGGCGGAGATGGCCTATACCCGGGTGGCCATGGGCCTGGAGGACGGTCCCCGGATCGGGGTGCGGCCGGTGTGCTTTTCCGGCCAGCCCCATTCTCCCTCCGCCTGGCGGATGACAGACGCCATGGAGAGCTGGTCCTGGCGAGGGTGCGAGGGGAAAATAGCCCAGGTGGAGGTCTACGCCCGGGCCGCGTCGGTAGCGCTGTTCCTGAACAGCCGCGTTGTGGGGAAAAAGGTCAAAGGAAAAAACGGCCGCTTCCGCTTCCATATTCCCTATGAAAATGGGACGTTGGAGGCGGTGAGCTTTGACGAAAATGGCATGGAAATCGGCAGAACCGCCCTGAAAACCGCCGGGGAGGAGCTGATCCTCCGGGCCGAGGCGGAGGAAGCTTCCGTCCGGCCTGGGCATCTGGTCTATTTCCGCCTGCGGTATACTGACGGCGCTGGCGTTCTCCAGCCTATGGCCCGGGGTAGTCTGCGCCTCCAGGCCCAGGGCGGTGTTCTTCTAGCCGCCGGCAGCGCCGGTCCCTATTACCCGGGCAGCTATCTGGAGCCCATTGCCGAAACCTACTACGGCGAGGCCCTGGCCATTATTCAGGCAGGAGAAGGGGAGAAGGTCCTTCTCACCGCCACCGACGGGACCCGCACCGCCCAGGGAACGATACCGGTACGCAGTTGCGGCACGGACAACTAAAATAATTGCGGCACTGCTTTTGCGGTGCCGCAATTACAAAACGGTCCACTTTTTTAGTATACATCCAGAGGAAGATTTAAAGGAGATACCTGTTATGGACGCTCGAGTCAACGAGCGGATCAAGGCACAATTTGAAAAGAATGAGGAAGTAGAAAGTATTTCAGATTACTTTATTTAGTATTAAACCTCTTGCTGACAGCTCAAAAACCACCGATATTCCTGGGTTTCTTTCAAATCCTATAATTAAACTCCGATCAAAGAACCGGCAGAGCGTCAGCTTGCCGGTTTTTGTATTCCGAAGACCGCTGGAAAAGCGTGTGGTTCAAATGAGCATCTTTGGAGCGGCTTTTGGGGATATTGCGGTGCCGGGGCGCATAGGCTTTTTTGAAAGGGAGGGAGCGGGATGCGCTATGTGATCCGCTACGACGGCGGGGAAGTGATCCGGGAGCGGCCGAAGCGGCGGGGACTTTGGATCGCGGTTGGGATGGTGCTGCTGGCGGTGGCGGTGCGGCTGGTCCGGCCAAATGTAGCGGACTGGGCGGGAGCGGCGCTGTTTTCCGGGGGCTCGGAGCAGACGGTGGCGGCCTTCGGGGAAATGCTGGATGCCCTGCGCTTCGGAGCGGGCTTTTCCCAGGCGGTGACAGCCTTTTGCCAGGAGGTGATGGCGGGTGCGGGCTTTTAAGAATGTGGAACTGATGCCGGAGGCATTGTTCCTGCTGGCCGGGATGGTGCTGGTGCTGCCCCTAAAATGGGTGGCGGCGATCCTGGTGGCGGGGGCGTTCCATGAGCTTTGCCATCTCGCGGCGGTGCGGCTCTGCGGCGGGGAGGTGCTGTCCCTCCAGCTGGGGTGCCACGGAGCGAAAATGGTCACCTCCCCGCTGACCGGATGGGAGGAGCCGCTCTGCGCCCTGGCGGGCCCTTTGGGGGCGCTGGTCCTGCTGCCTCTGGCGCGGTTTTTCCCCAGGCTGGCCCTGTGCGCCGGACTTCAATCCTTTTACAATCTGCTGCCGATATATCCCTTGGACGGGGGCCGCGCCCTGCGGTGGGCCTCCTGGAACTATCTGCCATCGACCACCGCCCAGCGGTTTTGCCGGTTGGTGGAGACCGGCTGCCTTACGGGACTCACCGCCCTGGGCCTGCTGGGCACCTTCCGGCTGGGACTGGGGCTTTTTCCGATTTTGGCGGCGGGCGCGCTGGTGATTCGGGTATGGCGGGAAAATAATGCTTGCAATGTGGCCGCCGCCGGGGTAAAATAGGGGAAAGAAAGAGGTGCCGCCATGACCGACCTACTGGGGCGTATTCTGCCCACGGTTCAAAAGCCCGCCCGGTATACCGGCGGGGAATACAACGAAATCCGGAAGGATCCCGGCCAAGTGCGGGTGAACGTGGCCTTCTGCTTCCCGGACACCTACGAGATCGGTATGTCCAATTTGGGGATGCGGATCCTCTATGGGGTGATGAACGCCATGGAGGGGGTCTGGTGCCAGCGGGTGTTCACGCCCTGGGCGGATATGGAGGAGGCCATGCGCCGAAACGGCCTGCCCCTCTGGGCGTTGGAGAGCGGCAGGCCGGTGAAGGACTTTGATCTGATCGCCTTTTCCATCGGCTATGAGATGAGCTACTCCAACATCCTCAATATGCTGCGGCTGGCGGGGGTGCCCCTGGAAGCCCGGGAGCGGACGGGGCTCTCCAACATCGTCTTTGCCGGGGGCGTGTGCGCCTTTAATCCGGAGCCCTTGGTGGCGTTTTTCGACTTCTTCTCCCTGGGAGAGGGGGAGGAGAGTACCGTGGAGATCGTCTCCCTCTACGACAAGGCCAAGGCGGAGGGGTGGGACAAGCCCCGGTTTCTGCGGGAGGTGGCCCAGATCCCTGGGGTGTATGTGCCATCTTTTTACCGGCACGAGTATGGGGCGGATGGGACGATTGCCGCCATCGTTCCAGACGCCGGCGTGCCCGCGACGGCGCGCAAGCGGATCGTGGAGGACCTGGACAATGCGTTTTTCCCAACGAAAATGATCGTTCCCTCCACAGAGATCGTCCACGACCGGGCAAATTTAGAGGTGTTTCGGGGCTGCATTCGGGGCTGCCGGTTCTGCCAGGCGGGATTCTCCTGTCGGCCGGTACGGAAAAAGAGCGCCCAGGTGCTGTACCGCCAGGCGGTGGAGACCCTGGAGGACTCGGGGATCAACGAGCTGACGCTGTCCAGCCTGTCCACCTCCGACTACCGGGAGCTGGAGGCGCTGACGGACAAGCTGCTGCCCTACTGCCGGGAGCGGCGGGTGAATCTGTCGGTGCCCTCCCTGCGGGCGGACAACTTTTCCCGCCAGCTCACTGCCCGGCTCCAGAACCAGCGGAAAAGCAGCCTGACCTTCGCTCCCGAGGCGGGCAGCCAGCGGCTGCGGGATGTGATCAACAAAAACCTGACGGAGGAGGAGATCCTCTCATCCTGCGCCGTGGCCTTTGCCGGCGGGTGGAACAGTGTGAAGCTGTACTTTATGCTGGGCCTGCCCACGGAGACGGAGGAGGACGTGCTGGCCATTGCGGAGCTGATCGAGAAGGTGGCCGCCACATGGCGGGCCAACGCCGTCAACAAAAAGCGGGGCCTGCGGATCCACGCGGCTGCGGCCTACTTTGTGCCCAAGCCCCACACCCCGTTTCAGTGGGAGAAGCAGCTGCCTATGGAGGAATATCTCCGGCGGGCAAGGCTTCTGAAGGAGCGGCTGCGAAACGTCCGGGGGGTGGAGTTCAACTACCACGACCCGGCGCTGAGCCGCCTGGAAGCGGTGTTTGCCCGGGGAGACCGGCGGATCGGGCCGGTTCTCCGGCGGGCGGTGGAGCTGGGCGCCAGGCTGGACGGCTGGGACGAGTACTTTTCCTATGAGATCTGGCTGCGGGCCTTCCGGGAGTGCGGCGTGGACCCGGACTACTATGCCTGCCGGGGCTTTGGGGAGGAGGAGATCCTGCCCTGGGACACCATCGACGTGGGGCTTAAGAAGGACTTTCTCCTTCGGGAGCGCCGCCGGGCCTATGAGGGACGAACCACCCGGGACTGCCGGGCCGGCTGCGCCGGCTGCGGGGCCGACGCCCTTTTGAAGGAGGCGGTCTGCGATGCTTAGGGCCCAGTTTTCCAAGGCGGGGAAGGGAAAGTACCTTTCCCATTTGGATCTGATGCGGCTGCTCCAGCGGGCCTTCCAGCGAGCGGGGCTGCCCCTGACCCACACCCAGGGCTTTACGCCCAGGCCCAGCGTGTCCATCGCCCTGCCCATGAGTTTGGGAACGGAAAGCCTATGCGAGCTGCTGGACTTTCAGCTGGAGGGGGAGGCCCCGTCCCCGGAGGAGATCCGGGACCGGCTGAACCGTGCGCTGGTTCCCGGGGTGGAGATTTTGAGGGTCTATGAGTGGGGCCGGAAGATCCGGGAGCTGCGGCTGCTGGAAAGCGCCGTCACCCTGGAGTACGACCGGGGGGTTCCGCCGGAGGCGGTGGAGCAAATCGCGGTCCTTTTCCGCCGGCAGACTCTGCCGGTGGAGAAAAAGAGCAAATCCTGCCCGGTGGAGCAGGACATCATCCCCCTGATCCGCCGGATCGCCGTCCGGCAGACCGGGGCGGGGGAGCTGGAGCTGCGGGCGCTGACCCACTGCCAGGAGCCATCCATGAATCCCATGCAGCTTGCCCAGGCAGTGGACCGGTATCTGCCGGAGATCCGGCCGGATTTCGCCCGGTGCCTGCGGCTGGCGCTTTATGACGAACAGGAACATGAATTTTATTAGGAGGAAATGGTTTTGGAAATAGAACGCGTTTTGGAAGACTGCCCCGCCTGCCGGGGCGTGGGAGCGCTGGTGCATGACGGCGGCTGGTGCGTCCAGGTGGAGTGCGCCGACTGCGGCGCCCACACGGTGTATCTGGAGTACAGCACCGAGGAGGAAAAGCGGCAGGCCGAGGAGCAGGTGATTCGGCTCTGGAACATGGGCAAGGTCATCAAATCCGAGCCGGGAGAATAAAAAATTTTAAAAAGGGGCTTGCATTTTTCGTCAGGGTGTGCTAATATATCCAGGCAGCAAAGATGCAGGCACATCCGGGTGTGGCGAAGTTTGGTATCGCGCTTGAATGGGGTTCAAGAGGCCGCTGGTTCGAATCCAGTCACTCGGACCAAAAATCGGCAAGTCTAAAAAGACTTGCCGATTTTTACTTATTATTTCTCTAAAAACGAGGAGGTCAAGGTCATGTCCGAAAAATTCTGGAAGGAGACCCCCAAGCTGGGGTTCGGTCTGATGCGGCTGCCCAAAAAGGGCCTGCTGACGGACCTGAAGCAGATGGAACAGATGGTGGACCGGTTTCTGGAGGCGGGGTTTACCTATTTTGACACCGCCTTCGTCTACGGCACCTCGGAGAGCGATACCCGGAAGGCCCTGGTCTCCCGCCACCCTCGGGAATCCTTCACTCTGGCCACCAAGCTCAACGCCATGTTCGCGCCCACGGAAAAGGCGGCGAAAAATCAATTTTACACCAGCCTGAAGCGCACCGGGGCTGGGTATTTCGACTACTATCTGCTCCATTCTTTGATGGAAAACAATTACCAGCGCTACGAAAAATTCCACCTCTGGGATTTTGTGGCGGAGCAGAAGGAAAAGGGCCTGATCAAGCGGGCCGGGTTTTCCTTCCACTCAGGGCCGGAGCTGCTGGACAAGCTGCTGACGGAGCATCCCGAGGCGGACTTTGTACAGCTCCAGATCAACTATGCCGATTGGGAAAACCCAGCCGTTACCTCCCGGGCCAATTACGAGGTGGCTCGCCGCCATGGCAAGCCCGTGGTAATCATGGAGCCGGTGAAGGGCGGCCGCCTGGCCAATCCGCCGGAGGAGGTGAGCCGCCTGATGAAGGCGTGCCGGCCGGAAATGTCCTGCGCCTCCTGGGCCATTCGCTTTGCCGCCTCCCTGGACGGGGTGCTGACGGTCCTTTCGGGAATGTCCAACCTGGCCCAAATGGAGGATAATCTATCCTATATGGGCTCGTTCCGGCCCCTGGATCCGGAGGAGCGGGCGGTGATCCGCCGGGCCCAGGAGATCCTGGGCACCTCCGCCGCCATTCCCTGCACGGCTTGCCACTACTGCGTCTCCGGCTGCCCCAAGGGCATCGCCATCCCGGATATTTTCGACGCCGCCAACTGCCGCCTGAGCGGCGGGCAGATGGCCCTGGCGGCGGAGCGCTACTCTGCCGCCGCGCCGGAGGGACACCGGGCCTCGGACTGCATCGGCTGCCGGCAGTGCGAGTCGGTCTGCCCGCAGCACCTGAAGATCACGGAGCATCTAAAGAAATGCGCGGAAATGCTGGAGTAAACGCCGGCCCCCACCGGGGGGCAGCTGCTTCCCGATTTCTGAGCGCTTGAAGAAATGCGCGTAAATGCCAAAGCGGTCCCCCTTGGGGGCCGCTTTTCTTTGAAAATGAACCGATTTGCCTTGACAAAGCAGGGAAAACATGATAGAATCGTACCAATCTTTAGAAAAAACATATGTCCGTTCTGCGTGTCCACAAGCGGGGGAAAAGACCGGGGCACTGTTCGCCACCAGTATTCTTCTAAGGGACGCGGGACCAAATCAAAATGAAGGGAGAGAAGAAAAATGAAACGACTTTTCATCATGCTGCTGGCGCTGATTCTGCTTCTGACCGGCTGCTCCCTTCGGTTTACGCTGCCGGAGGAGACGGAGGCGACGGTAACGGTCCCGACCGCTACCGCTGGCCAAACCAAGTCAACAGAAGAATCAGCGGAGGCGGCGCCGACCGCGCCGGATGGAACCCCAAGACAAATGGATGCGGAAGGTAGGATTCTCGCGGTCAATATCTACGCAAAAACCTTTACACTGGGCAGCGCTTCCGACGGGGATTCGTTTCAGATCTGCGGCTACAACGGCGGGGAGATGCGCCTTCCCTTCAAATATATGGGTGGCCACGATACAGACCTGGCTGGGCTGGGGCTGATGGTCTTCCTGGACGGGCTGCCCCAGCCGTATAAGCTCGCGGAAGATGAAAAATACGAATATATGCATATCTTTACGGATCTGTCGGGAGAAGGAACGCTCTATTTTACCCCCGTCTGCGGAAAGACAGGAGACGAATTGGAGCTCTGCGCGGTTTTGCTCCCGGCGGCGGATTGGTTCCCCCGGGAAAAGCGGGAAGGGGGACAGGTCAAGCTTTATGATTACACGGACCCTTACCAGATCTACACGACAGCAAGCGTAATCCTGCAATTCAAAGCCGACCCGGCGCCGGCGGCGGATCTCCCGACCGTCCGCGACCGGGTGGAGGAGCTGACGGTTTCGGAGGAGAGCTTGACGGAAGCCGATCAATCTGATATTCGAAATAGCATTTACATAGATGATCTCGATTCCCCGAATCTTTCTACCGACATCCGTTACATCCAGCGTCGGGCGTGGAACGTGTATCT
>CANRQC010000007.1 GCA_947632695.1 uncultured Oscillospiraceae bacterium
ATGCCCACGTTGACTGCCCGGGCCACGCCGACTATATCAAGAACATGATTACCGGCGCCGCGCAGATGGATGGCGCCATCCTGGTCATCGCCGCTTCCGACGGCCCCATGGCTCAGACCAAGGAGCATCTGCTGCTGGCCCGTCAGGTGAACGTGCCCTCCGTCCTGGTGTTCCTGAACAAGGTCGACCAGGTGGACGATGACGAGCTGCTGGAGCTGGTGGAGATGGAAGTCCGCGAGACCCTGGACTTCTACGGCTTCCCCGGCGACGACACCCCCATCATCCGCGGCAGCGCCCTGAACGCCCTGGTGTGCGATTCCAACGACCCCAACGCCCCCGAGTACAAGTGCATCTGGGAGCTGATGGACGCCGTTGACACTTGGATCCCCACCCCCGACCGGAAGGCCGATCAGCCCTTCCTGATGCCCGTGGAAGACGTGTTCACCATCTCCGGCCGTGGCACCGTGGCCACCGGCCGTGTGGAGCGTGGCGTGATCAAGAAGAACGAGCCCGTTGAGATCGTCGGCCTGCGGGAAGACAAGCTCAACACCGTCGTCACCGATATCGAAATGTTCCACAAGCTGCTGGACTACGCCGAAGCTGGCGACAACATCGGCGCGCTGCTCCGTGGCATCGATAAGAAGAGCATCGAGCGGGGCCAGGTTCTTGCCAAGCCCAACTCCATCCATCCCCACACCAAGTTTGCCGGCCAGGTCTACGTCCTGTCCAAGGAAGAGGGCGGCCGTCATACTCCCTTCTTCAACAACTACCGTCCCCAGTTCTACTTCCGTACCACCGACGTGACCGGTATCATCACCCTGCCCGAGGGCGTTGAGATGTGCATGCCCGGCGACAACGTGGTGATGCATGTGGAGCTGATTACCCCCATCGCCATCGAGAAGGGCCTCCGCTTCGCTATCCGCGAAGGCGGCCGTACCGTTGGTTCCGGTGTTGTCACCGAGATCGAGGGCGACTAATTCCCAAATGATCCACCGGCCCTGGCGCAAGCCAGGGCCGGATCTTCGTTTTTGGGGTTTTCAGCGGAGGGGCCGAAAAATTTCCAGAATAAACCGAGGCGGTCCCGTTTGGGGCCGCCTCACGCGATCGGGTCTGTAAGCCGGGTTCTGTTTTGACAGCCATCTATCTAGTCCCGCCGTTGCCGGCGGGATCCAGCCACCTCTTGGGGACGGCCGGGCCAGCCTCATGTCCCACACACGGTGTTGCTCCGGATAGAGTTTACAGCGGTCCCATGTCTCCATGGGCCGGGTGCGCTCTTACCGCGCCTTTTCACCCTTACCGCGTCGAAGCAAGCTCCATATCGTGCGCTTCGCCGCGAGCGGCAAAGCTCATTCGCTCCGCTGTTCCTCCTTTCCCCACCGGAACTTAGGTTCCGGCGGGGCCCCCGATTGGGACGGCAAAGCAAGCTCCATATCGTTCGCTTCGCCGCAGAAGCGGCAAAGCGCACTCATTTCGCTGCTTTTCCTCTCCCCGATTGGGGGGACGCGGCGGTATCTTTCTGTTGCACTGGTCCTGGGGTCACCCCCGGCGGGCGTTACCCGTTATCCTTGCCCTGCGGAGCCCGGACTTTCCTCACGGGGGGCCTTTCGGCCTCCCCCCGCGGCTGTCCAACCCGGTCGCCAGGATATTGTAACCCATTCAAAAGAGATTGTCAAATGTCTTGCAAAATCTTTTTTGGCAGGCTATACTATAGATAGAAATCTGCGTGGAGAGGTGCCCTATGGAGGCTTTTGACCGCTATTTTACCGCTCTTCGGAACAAAACCGTCACCGTTCTGGGCCTGGGGGTCAGCAACAGGCCCCTAGTGCGGCTGCTGCTGGGCTATGGCTGCGCCGTCACCGGCCGGGACCGGACCCCCCGGGAGAAGCTCTCCCAGGAGGTGCTGGCGCTGGAGGCCCAGGGCTGCCGGCTGATCCTGGGGGAGGGCTATCTGGAAAACTTATCGGAACAGGTGATCTTCCGCACCCCGGGGCTGCACCCGGATACCCCGGCCCTGGCCGCCGCCCAGGAGCGGGGGGCGGAGGTCACCAGCGAGATGGAGGCGTTTTTCACCCTCTGTCCCTGTCCCATCATCGGCGTCACCGGCTCCGACGGGAAGACCACCACCACCACCCTGATCGCGGAGATGCTGAAGGCCGGGGGGAAGACGGTCTGGCTGGGGGGCAATATCGGCACGCCCCTGCTGGACAAGTGCCCTCAAATGGGGAAAGAGGACCTGGCGGTGGTGGAGCTCAGCTCCTTCCAGCTGCTGGACATGAAGCACAGCCCCCACATCGCCGTGGTGACCAATCTGGCCCCCAACCATCTGGACGTACACAAGGACATGGCGGAGTATGTGGAGGCCAAGAAGAACATTTTCCGCTTCCAGAGCCGGGAGGACCTGCTGATCCTCAACGCCGACAATGAGGTGACCGCCGGGTTCACCGGGGTGGGCCGGACCCTGTACTTCTCCCGGAAGGGCCCTGTAGACGGGGCATGGTGCGACGGGGAGGTTCTCCGCCGCCCGGACCGGGCGGTGATGGAAAAGGCCGACATTCTTCTTCCAGGGGAGCACAATGTGGAAAATTATCTGGCGGCGCTGTTGGCAGCCGGGGAATATGTCCCCGACGAGGCGGCGCGGCAGGTGGCCCGGAGCTTCCGGGGGGTGGAGCATCGGATCGAGCTGGTGCGGACCAAGGACGGCGTCCGGTACTATAACGATTCCATCGCCTCCTCGCCCACTAGGACTTTGGCGGCGCTGGCCAGCTTCCCGGAGAAGGTACTGCTCATCGCAGGGGGCTACGACAAGCACATCCCCTACGACCCCCTGGGCCCCGCCGTCTGCCGGAAGGTCAAAAAGCTGTTCCTGGGCGGGGCCACCGGCCCCAAAATTCGACAGGCGGTGGAATCATGCCCCGAATATACGCCGGGTGCCCCGGAAATTGTAGACTGCGGGGACTTTGCCTCGGCGGTACGGGCCGCCGCGGCGGCGGCGGAGCCGGGGGACGTGGTGCTGATGAGCCCCGCCAGCGCCGCCTTCGACCAGTTCGCCAATTTCGCGGCGCGGGGCGCCGTGTACAAAAAGATCGTGGAGGAGTTGTAAAATGTCGATCTCCAATGTTGTGGGCGCGGCCACCGGCGTGATGCGCAAGGCCCTGCCGCTGCCGGAATGCGCCGCCGTGATCGTGGCGGCGGGCTCTGCCCAGCGGATGGCGGGGCAGGATAAGATTTTGACGGATCTGGCGGGCCAGCCGGTGATCCAGCGGACGGTGCGGGCCTTCCAGGACTGCCCAGCCATCAAGACCATCGTGGTGGTGACCCGGCCGGATCAGATCATCCCCGTTCGGGACCTGTGCGCCGGGATGGAAAAGCTGCTGGCGGTGGTGGCCGGGGGAAAGACCCGGGCGGAGTCCGTGTGGCTGGGCCTCCAGGCCCTGCCCAAGACCGTCAAGCTGGCGGCGATCCACGACGGGGCCCGGCCCCTGGTGACCGGCGCGGTGATCGACCGGACGGTGCGGGCCGCCCATAGCTACGGCGCCGCCGCCCCGGCGGTGCCGGTGAAGGACACCATCAAGGCCGCCCAGGGCGGCGTGGTCAAAAGCACCCTGGACCGGAAGCTGCTGCAGGCGGTGCAGACCCCCCAGGCCTTCGACCTGGACCTGATCCGGGGGGCCCTTAAAAAGGCCCTGGAGGCGGGGGAGGAGCTGACCGACGACTGCGCCGCCGTGGAAAAGCTGGGAATGTCCGTGAAGCTGGTGGAGGGGGACGAGAAGAATCTGAAGATCACCACGCCCCTGGACCTGACCCTGGCCGCCGCCATTTTGGAGGCGGGGCTATGAGGATCGGCCACGGCTACGACGTCCACCGGTTGGCGCCCGGACGGCTCCTGGTGCTGGGCGGGGTGACCATTCCCTATGAAAAGGGGCTGCTGGGCCACTCCGACGCGGACGTGCTGCTCCATGCCGTCATGGACGCTCTGCTGGGGGCGGCGGCCCTGGGGGACATCGGGACCCATTTCCCCGATACGGACCCCCAATACGCCGGCATCTCCTCCCGGGCGCTGCTGCGCCGGGTGGGGCAGCTGCTGGAGGAGGGGGGCTGGCGCGTCGGCAATGTGGACGCCACCATTATCGCCCAGGCCCCCAAATGTAAGCCCTACATTCCCGCCATGCGGCAGGCCATCGCCGCCGATCTGGGGGTGTCTATCAACCGGGTCAGCGTCAAGGCCACCACGGAGGAGGGGCTGGGCTTTTCCGGCAGGGGAGAGGGGATCGCCTGCCACGCGGTGTGCCTTTTGGAGGAGGGGACCGCGTCGAGGCCCGCAAGCTCTGGCCGGTGAGGCGTCTTTTGTGTAGTTTCCTTAGAAATCGGCCGTTTCGGGGGCTGTTTTTCTCCTTTCCGGAAGGATAAGTTTGTTGACTGGTTAATTTTTCTCTGATATAATACGTTTATCACAGAAAAATCAAAGGGGCCTAGCTATGAGCCAAATTCGCGTCATGACCGACTCTGCCAGCGACATTTCCGTGGCGGATGAGAAGAAGTATGGGATCTCCGTGCTGCCTTTCCAGGTGACCCTGGGGGGCAAAAGCTACCTGAGCCGGGTGGACCTGGACAACGAGCAGTTTTACCGTCTGATGGAGCAGATCCCGGAGCTTCCCTCCACCTCCCAGATCACGCCGTTCCAGTTTCAGGAGATCTATGCCAAGGAGGCCGAGAGCGGCACGGAGGACCTGATCCTGGTGCTGATCAACTCCAAGGGATCCTCCACCTATGAAAACGCCTGCCTGGCGGCGGAGCAGTTCCGCCAGGAGCATCCGGAGCGCAAGATGAACATCCACTGCATCGACGGCATGGGCTACAACGGCATCTACGGCGGCCCGGTGATCGAGGCGGCGAAGCTCCGGGACCGGGGGGCCACCGCTCAGGAGATCGTGGCTTATCTGCGGGATACGCTTCCCCGCCGGGAGATCTATTTTGGCATTTATATGCTGAAATACGCCGCCCGTTCTGGCCGGATCCCCACAGCCGCCGCCTTTTTGGGGGACAAGCTGGGCCTCAAGCCCGTGATGCGGATTTTTGACCAGGGGATCACCACCGCCGCCAAGTGCCGGGGGGAGAAGCACCTGATCGAGCGCCTGGCGGATCTGGGCGTGGAGGACATGATCCCCGGATCCCCCTACGAGGTGATCTACGGCTGCGACGAGACCTGCCGGGACGAGATGGAGAAGGCCATGGTGGCCCGGGTGGGCTATGGGCCTTCCAACTATTTCCAGATCGGCGCCGCCGTGGCGGCCAACGCCGGCCCCAAGGTCGCGGGCGTCTCCTTTACGAAAAAATAAACAGCGGGCCGCCCTCGCGGGCGGCCCGAAAAAAACGAAAGGAGCGAAAAAAATATGACTTGGCTGATTTACGCGCTGCTGTCCGCCTTTTTCGCGGCACTGACCTCCATTTTGGCAAAAGTGGGCATTGAGGGCGTGGATTCCAATCTGGCCACCGCCATCCGCACGGCGGTGGTGCTGGTCCTGGCCTGGGGGATGGTGTTCATCACCGGGGCCCAGAGCGGGATCACGGACATTGGAAAAAAGAGCTGGTGGTTCTTAGTCCTCTCCGGCATCGCCACCGGGGCCTCCTGGCTGTGCTATTACAGAGCCTTGCAGCTGGGACAGGCGTCCAAGGTGGTGCCCATCGACAAGCTCAGCGTGGTCATCACCCTGATCCTGGCCTGCGTGTTTCTCCATGAGAAATTCGGGGCCAAGGAGTGGATCGGGTGCCTGCTTCTGGGAGCGGGGACGCTGTGTATGGTACTGTAAGGAAAAATAAGGACGCTTCCCATGTGGGAAGCGCCCAAAATTTTTATTCGCCTGCCAGATTGACGTAGGACAGCGCGACGTCCCGGTACTTGACCTTCATGGGGAAGGCCGCGATTGCCTCCTCCACGATCTGATTGACAGACTGGGCGACGCAATCGCGTTCCGCGTAGCGGTACCAGATCTGCTGCCCACCGACGAAGAACATGATGTGGTAGCCGTATTCGCTTCTGATGAGGCCGTGGTCCCCGTATTCCCGGGCCGGATCGAAGCACCAGTCGTTGAAAGTCTGGACCATGCGGCCCTGGGTGATGTCGGTGATCAGGCCGCCGTTGACGGCGGAGCCGTCCGCGGAGTGCTCTGCCGCCAGCTGGGCGAAGGACTCCTCCGTGGCGTCCCCGGCAAGCCACTGATCGTAAAGCGCCTGGGCCTCCTGCCGGCAGGC
Organism: uncultured Oscillospiraceae bacterium; assembly: GCA_947632695.1. Lineage (GTDB taxonomy): Bacteria > Bacillota > Clostridia > Oscillospirales > Oscillospiraceae > Faecousia. Next base: position 6,250 of record CANRQC010000007.1, read on the forward strand.
CTCCCACTCCTCCTCGGAGTAGGTCGTGCTGCCGGAGGAGTCGGTGGCGCCGCCCTGGGGCATGATGAGAATGTGGCGCACGTCCACCATATTCCCGGCCTCCTTGGTGATGCCCTGGGAGGTATAGGTGTCCTGGTTTTCGGTAAAGTAGGCGTCCACCTCGTCATAGGTGGGGGCCAGGTCTTCATAAAGGGTATCCAGATAGTGGTATGCCCGATAGGACAGCTCCATATAGGCCAGGTAGTCGTCCAGGCTGCATCCAGGGAACAGGGAAACGTCCAGCAGCTCCTGGACATCGGCAAAGCCGTAGGAAGCGGCCTGCTCCTCCAGACGCTGGGGCAGTTCCTCCAGGGCCGTTTGCAGCGCCGGGTCCAGTTCTACCCCTTCCGCCTCGGCCCGGAGGGCCAGGGCCTGATACCGGTGCCAGGTGTCCAGGGCCACGTCCAGAAAATACTGCTGGTAGGTCATCCCGTCCCCGGCAGCCTGGTATTCCAGAGGCTGGGTGTAGTCCACTACATAAGCGGCGTAATCGGAGCTGAGATAATCATAGACCTGGGTCCAGTAGTAGATGTTCAGCAGCCCATTGGTCAGCTTCCGATCTCCAATGGACGCCACCGTTTTGCCGGCGGCGGTTTTCAGCTGGTCCGCCTGGACGGTGTAGTTGTCCTTATATTGGGCGTTGTTCTCCTTGGGCAGCCAGGAGCCGTTGACCCCGTAGTAGACCGACGCCGCCAGCCCCAGCGCCAGGGCCAGGAAGGCCACCACCGCCGTCACCTTCAGCACGATCCGTTTTTTGGACTTGGGGGCGGGCTTCTGTTCGCCTTCTTCCGGGGCCTCTTCCTCGGAGGGTTCCTCCGCGTCTCCGGCCTCTTCCTCGGAAGACTCTTCCCCGTCCCCGGCATCTTCCTCCGACCCCTCCGGCGCGGCGGCCTCGGGGGCCTCCCCCGGGGCGGCTTCCGCCTGGGAGACGGTTTCTTCCGTCCCTTCCTCCGGGGCGGCTTCCTGGGCAGGTTCGATCGCCTCGGCGTTGTCCTTCCCGCAGGCGGGGCAGAGGGTCACGCCGTCTTCCAAGGGCTCTGAGCAGTATTTGCAGTTCATGGGCATCCTCTTTTCTTCCTCTGGAATCATCGAGCTTAGTTTACCATGCGGGGAAGAAAAATGCAAGCGCCTGGAAAAAATGTTTACCGTTTCGCAAAATGTACCCCTTAAAAAGGGCTTGGCCCTTGCAAAACCCAGGCAAAAATGGTAAAATAGACTTTCAAAATGACCATCGGAGGACTTCCCATGAACCAGACCGTCCAAATTTCCCCATCGGATCTCGACGCCCAGCGGACTTACTGCGCCCAAATCGCGGATCATTGGTCCGCCCGGGGCCGCACGCCCAGCGCCTATGTGGAGACCTACGGCTGCCAGCAGAACGAGGCGGATTCCCAGCGCATTCGGGGAATGCTGCTTACCTGCGGCTACCGGATGGCGGAGGGCCCCGAGGGGGCGGACGTGGTGGTGATGAACACCTGCGCCATCCGGGAGCACGCGGAGCAGCGGGTGTTCGGCAACCTGGGGGCCCTGACCCACACCAAGCGCCGCCATCCGGAGCAGAAGATTTTCCTGTGCGGCTGTATGGCCGGGCAGCGGGAAGTGGTGGAGCGGCTGCGCAGGAGCTATCCCCATGTGGACGGGGTCTTCGATCCCCAGGCACTGTGGCGGTTCCCGGAGATCCTCTACCGGAGCCTGACCACCGGCAAGCGGGTGTTCCCCACGGAGCTGTCGCCCGATTCCATCGCCGAGGGACTTCCCGTGCTGCGGGACAGCCGGCACAAGGCCTGGGTGTCCATCATGTACGGCTGCAACAATTTCTGCACCTACTGCATCGTCCCCTATGTCCGGGGCCGGGAGCGGAGCCGCCGGCCGGAGGCCATTCTGGACGAATGCCGGGCGCTGATCGCCGGCGGCTGCCGGGAGATCACCCTGCTGGGCCAGAACGTGAACTCCTACGGCAAGGATCTGGACATGGGCTGGGATTTTTCCGACCTGCTTGCCGCCGTGGCGGAGCTGGAGGGGGATTTCTGGATCCGGTTTATGACCAGCCACCCCCGGGACGCGGGGAAGAAGCTGTTTGACACCATGGCCGCCCATCCCAAGATCGCCAAGCAGCTCCATCTGCCCTTCCAGTCCGGGTCCAGCAGGATTTTGAAGGCCATGAACCGGCACTACGACCGGGCGGAATACTTAAAGGCCGTGGAATACGCCAAAAGCGTCATGCCGGAGCTGGTGCTGACCTCGGACGTGATCGTGGGCTTCCCCGGGGAGACGGAGGCGGATTTTGAAGAGACTATATCCCTTATCTCCCAGGTCCGGTACGACGCCCTGTTTACCTTCATTTTCTCTCCCCGGCCCGGGACCCCGGCGGCTGAAATGCCGGACCCCACACCCAAGGAGGAGAAGAATCGGCGCTTTGACCGGCTCTGCGGCCTGCAAAACGCCATTTCCGAGGAGATCCACCGGGGCTACATCGGCAGGACCCTGACCTGCCTCATCGACGGCCGGGAGGGCGGCCTGCTCACCGCCCGGACGGAGGGCGGGCGCCTGGTGCGGTTGGAAGGGCCGGAGGATCTGATCGGAACCTTTGCCCCGGTCCGGATCACCGGGGCCACTACCTGGAGCCTGACGGGAACCCTGGAGGCATAAAAATGGAAGACGAAAAACTTACCCCCATGAAGCGCCAGTACCGGCAGATCAAGGAGCAGAACCGGGACTGCATCCTCTTTTTCCGCCTGGGGGATTTCTATGAAATGTTCGACGAGGACGCCCGGCTGGCGGCCAAGGAGCTGGACCTGACCCTGACCACCCGGGACCGGGGAAAGCCCGCCGCCGAGCAGACCCCCATGTGCGGCGTGCCCTACCACAGCGTGGATTCCTACATCGCCCGGCTGATTTCCAAGGGCTACAAGGTGGCCATCTGCGAGCAGCTGGAGGACCCGGCCACCGCCAAGGGCCTGGTGGACCGGAACGTGACCCGGATCGTCACCCCCGGCACCGTCATTGAAAGCGCCATGCTGGACGAGAGCCGGAACAACTACTTTGCCTGCCTCTGCGGGGACGGAATCGCCTACGGCCTGGCCTTCTGCGATATCTCCACCGGCGCGTTTTACACCACGTCCTGTGCCGATGCCGCCCAGGCGGCGGCGGAGCTGGGCCGGTTTTCCCCGGCGGAGGTGCTGCGCTTCGGCGCCGGCGTTCAGGACCCCGTGATCGAGAGCGCCCTGCGGAAGCTGAGCTGCTGCCTGGACGAGGGCGGGGAAGGGAACTGCACCCTGGGGGAGGCCCAGGAGATTCTAAAGGACCATTTTCACGCCGATTTGGCCCAGCTCCAGGTGGAGGACAGGCCCCTGGCGGCCTACGCCAGCGGCGCGCTGCTGAAGACCCTCCGGGAGCTGCAAAAAAATGACCTTTCCCACCTGCAAAAGCTGGAATACTACGACACCGCCCGGTTTCTGGAGCTGGATCTGGACGCCCGGCGGAACCTGGAGCTGACGGAGACCCTCCGCAGCCGGGAGAAAAAGGGGTCGCTGCTCTGGGTGCTGGACCGGTGCTGCACTGGCATGGGCAGCCGGACTCTTCGAAGCTGGCTGGAAAAGCCCCTGATGGACCCGGCTCAGATCCAGCGCCGCCAGGGGGCGGTGGAGGAGCTGACCAGACTGGCGGTGCCCCGGGGGGAGCTGCGGGAAGCGCTGAAAGCCGTGACGGATCTGGAGCGGGTCATGACCCGCATCGCCACCGGCGCCGCCAATGGCCGGGACCTGCTGGGCCTGGCCACCGGCTTTTCGGCCCTGCCGGAGGTCAAGCGGCGGCTGGAGCCCTTCCAGGCCCCGCTGCTGCGCCGCCTGGAGCAGACCGTCGATCCCATGGAGGAGCTGTGCGGCAAAATTTTGCGGACGATCCGGGAGGAGGCGCCGCTGTCCATCCGGGAGGGAAATCTCATTCGGGACGGGGCGGACCCGGAGGTGGACCGCCTGCGGGCGCTGCTCAAGGGCGGCACCGCCGCCATGGCCGCCATTGAAACGGCGGAGCGGGAGCGCACCGGCATCCGCACCCTCCGGGCCGGGTACAACCGGGTGTTCGGCTACTATATCGAGGTCTCCAAATCCTTTGCCGATCAGGTGCCGCCGGAGTACATCCGCCGGCAGACCCTGACCAACACCGAGCGGTTCATCACCCCGGAGCTGAAGGAGCTGGAATACCAGATCCTCACCGCCCAAGACCGGCTGACGGAGCTTGAATACCGGATCTTTACCCAGCTGCGGGAGGAGACCGCCCATCTGGCGGGCCGGGTGCAGGGGGTGGCCGCCGGCGTGGCGGCGGTGGACGCCCTGGCCTCCCTGGCGGAGGTGGCGGTGCAGAACCGCTATGTCCGCCCCGAGATCCGCCTGGACGGCCGAATCGATATCTTAGAGGGCCGCCATCCGGTGGTGGAGCGGATGCTGACGGACAGCCTGTTCGTCCCCAACGACACCCACATGGACCTGGCAGGCAGCCAGGTGTGCATCATCACCGGCCCCAACATGGCGGGCAAGTCCACCTATATGCGCCAGGTGGCGCTGATCACCATCCTGGCCCAGATGGGGTCCTTTGTCCCGGCCAAGTCCGCCTCCATCGGCGTGGTGGACCGGGTGTTTACCCGGATCGGGGCCAGCGACGACCTGGCCTCCGGCCGCTCCACCTTTATGGTGGAGATGTCGGAGGTGGCCTCCATTCTCCGCAGCGCCACCTCTCGGAGCCTGCTGATCCTGGACGAGATCGGCCGGGGAACGTCTACCTACGACGGCATGGCCATCGCCCGGGCGGTGCTGGAATATGTGGCCGATCCCAAGCGTCTGGGGGCCAAGACCCTCTTCGCCACCCATTATCACGAGCTTTCCGACATCGAGACGGAGCTGCCCAATGTCAAGAATTTCTCCATCGCCGTGAAAAAGCGGGGGGAGCAGATGATCTTCCTGCGGAAGATCCTCCCCGGCGCGGCGGACCACAGCTACGGCGTGGAGGTGGCCCGGCTGGCGGGCCTGCCGGGGCCGCTGATTGCCCGGGCCAGAACCATTTTGTCTCAGCTGGAGGCCCAGGGCTCCGTGTCCCGGAAGCAGCCCGCCCCGGAGCCGGAGGCCCAGGTGAGTATGCTGGACCTGAAAGGCCAGGAGCTTTACAAGGCCCTGTCCGCCCTTTCCGTGGAGACCCTGACGCCTATCGAGGCCATCAACGAGCTTTACAAGCTGAAAAAAATGCTGGAGCAGGGAGGACCGCTATGACCCAAATTTCGCCCCCCGGACCGGGGATGACCCGCCGGGAATGGAGTTGGGGCGTCCGGTATCTGCTTTTCGAGCTGATCTTTTTGCCCCGCGTTTTGGTGCTGCTGAACGCCTGGGCGGGCGGGCTACTGTCCGACGCCTGGGTGAATGTGGTGTTTTTTGTCGTCAACTTTTTGGCGGTGGGGTGGATCTTCCGGGACTTCTGGCAAAGGACCTTCCGGGAGCTTCCCCGGACCTGGAAAAAGAGCCTGGCCCTGGCGGCGCTGGGCCTGGGCGTGTACTTCCTGACGTCCCTGGCGCTGGCCTGGCTGCTGGAGCGGGCGTACCCCGGCTTCGGCAACGTCAACGACGCCTCGATCTATCAAAGCGTTCAGCTGGAATACCTCCCCATGGCCGCCGGCACGGTGCTGCTGGTGCCCCCGGCGGAGGAGAGTCTGTACCGGGGCGTGCTGTTCCGCTGCCTGTGGGACCGGAGCCGCCTGTGGGCGTATATCGTATCCACGGGAGTCTTCTGCGCCATCCACATTCTCAACTATGTGGGTTTCTACGCCCCCGGGCTGCTGGCGCTGAATTTCCTGCAATATCTGCCCGCCGGGCTGATTTTGGCCTGGGCCTATGAAAACAGCGGCTCGATTCTCTGCCCCATCCTCATCCACATGGGGGTGAACGCCCTGGGAATGGTGTCCGCTCTGGGGACCCCCTGAAAGGAGAACGTATGCCGAAAATCATTCAACTTTCCCCCCAGATCGCCAACCTGATCGCCGCCGGCGAGGTGGTGGAGCGCCCTGCCTCCGTGGTCAAGGAGCTGCTGGAAAACGCGGTGGACGCCGGGGCCTCCCAGATCACCGTGGAGCTGCGGGACGGGGGCATGACCTTCCTGCGGGTGACGGACAACGGCTGCGGCATGACCCCCGAGGACGCCCGCACCGCCTTCCTCCGCCACGCCACCTCCAAGCTGCGGCAGGCGGAGGACCTGGCCGCCATCACTACCATGGGCTTCCGGGGGGAGGCCCTGGCGGCCATTGCCTCGGTGAGCCGGGTGGACCTGTTGACCAAGACCGCCGGGAGCCTGGCGGGGGTGAGTCTCCACCTGGAGGCGGGGACCGTCACCGAGGAGAGCGAGGCGGGCTGCCCGGAGGGCACCACCATTTTGATTCGGGACCTGTTTTTCAACACTCCAGCCCGGATGAAATTTATGAAGTCCGACACGGTGGAGGGCAGCCGGTGCGCCGCCGCCGTCCAGCTTCAGGCTCTGGCCCACCCGTCCGTCGCCTTCCGGTTTCTCAAGGACGGGAAGGAGGTCCTCTCCACCCCCGGCACCGGCAGTCTGATGGACGCGGCTTACAGCGTCTACGGCAAGAGCTGGGCTTCCATGGTGCCGGTGGAGAGCCGCTGGGAGGGATACAGCTTATCTGGCTTTGTCTGCAAGCCCAGCGACGCCCGGCCCAGCCGGAATCAGCAGACCTTTTTTGTCAACGACCGGCCGGTGAAGGACCGGCTTCTGACCACGGCGCTGGAGGAGGCATACCGCAACCAGCTGATGGTGGGCAAGTTCCCCGCCTGCCTGCTGCATCTGCGCCTGCCCCCCGGGGTGGTGGACGTCAATGTTCACCCCGCCAAGACGGAGGTCAAATTCCTGAATGAAAAGGCGGTCTTCGACTGCGTCCAATACGGCGTCCTGGGGGCCCTGAACAAGGCCCCGGACCGGCCCCAGGTCCAGTTTTCGGCCCAGCGGCCCCAAAAGGCCCAGGCGGTCCAGCAGGAGCCTCGGAAGGACTTTTTCAAGACCGTGACCCCGGCGGAGTTCCGGGCCTTTTCCCAGACCCTCCGCGCAGCCCCCGCGCCGGATCCGATATCCGCCGCCGCCACGGCCTCCAAGCTGCCCCTGCGGCAGCAGACCGCGATTCCCAAGCCGGAGAACCCCGGTCCTCAAAGGCGCGTCCTGGGGGCGGCCTCCGTGCCCGCCACCGATCCAAAACCGGCCCCTCAGCCCGTCCCACAGCCGGTCCCTGAACCGGAGCAGACGGCTCTGCCCATGCCGGAGGAGACCCCCTGGCGATTGGTGGGGGAGCTGTACCATACTTATTTGATCGTGGAGCAGGGGGAGAACGCCTACTTGATCGACAAGCACGCCGCCCATGAGCGGATCCTCTTTGACCGTCTCCGGGCCAACCAGGAGTCCATCGCCTCCCAGGCCCTGCTGACCCCTGTCACCTGCCGACTATCCCCCGGGGAGGCGGGGGAGCTGCTGGAAAACCGGGCTCTGCTGACGGAATTGGGCTTTGAGATCGACGAATTTGGGGAAAATACGGTGCTGCTCCGGCAGATCCCCATGGACCTGTCCGAGGCCGACGGGGAGGAGGCGGTCCAGGCGCTGGCCGCCGATCTGCTCAACGGCCGCCGGGCCAAGGCGGAGAACGTCCGGGACGAGCTGCTCCACACCGTGGCCTGCAAGGCCGCCATCAAGGCGGGCTGGCAGACGGATGAGCGGGAGCTGCTGGCCCTGGCGGAGCAGGTCATGGCTCGGGAGGACTTAAAGCACTGCCCCCATGGCCGGCCCATCTGCGTCACACTCAGCAAAAAGCAGCTGGAAAAGCAGTTTAGGAGGACCTAGGCCATGGGACGAAAGGGCTTGAACGGAAACCAGCTCAAGGTCATCGCCATCGCCGCCATGACCCTGGACCACTTCACCGACGTGCTGTTTCCCGGCTATCCCACGGAGTGGTATTTTCTGGCGATCCACCTTCTGGGCCGACTGACGGCCCCCATCATGTGGTTTTTTGTGGCGGAGGGGTATCACTACACCCGGGATTGGAAAAAATACCTGGGCAGGCTCCTGGGTTTTGCCCTCCTTTCCCACTTTGCCTACAACTTTGCCTTCGGCATTTCCTTCGTGCCCTTCCGGGCGTCGGTCTTCAACCAGACCAGCGTTCTGTGGGCCTTGGCCCTGGGGCTGCTGGCCCTAGCGATCTCCGACGGGAAGCTGACCCTGCTTCAAAAGCAGTGGCAGCGGACCCTGGGGGTCATGGGCTGCTGCGTCCTGGCCTTCCCCGCCAACTGGAGCAGCCCCGCCGTGATGGCCATCGTCTCCATGGGCTCCAACCGGGGCAATTTCAAAAGGCAAATGGCGGGGATGCTGCTCTGGGCCGGGGTCTACGCCCTGGTGTACTTCCTGTTTATCGACCGGGTCTATGGCATTTTGCAGCTGGGCGTGGCGCTGACCATCCCCCTGCTGGCCCGGTACAATGGGGAGCGGGGGAGCTGCCGGTGGCTGCCCAAATTCTTCTACTTTTATTATCCTGCCCACCTGTTCCTCTGCGGGCTGCTGCGGCTGGCCCTCTGGGGGGACGTGGGCGTGCTGGTGGGGGCGTGAGACGATGGAAAGGATCATCTGCATCGCCGGCCCCACCGCCTCCGGCAAGACCGCCCTGGCGGTCTCCCTGGCCAAGGAATTGGGTGGAGAGGTCCTCTCCTGCGACTCCATGCAGGTCTACCGGGGCATGGACATCGGCACCGCCAAGCCCACCATTGATGAAATGGATGGGGTTCCCCACCATATGCTGGATGTGGCGGACCCGGAGGAGGATTTCTCCGTCAGCAGGTTCTGTGCCCTGGCAGAGCCCATTTTGCAGGACATCCTGGCCCGGGGCCGGACCGCCATTCTGGCGGGGGGCACCGGCCTGTATATGGACGCCCTGATCCGGGGCGGGGATTTCGCCCCTGCGCCGGTCCCCGGCCTCCGGGTGGAGCTGGAGGCCCAGGCGGAGCGGGCGGGGATGGAGGCCATGTACGCCCGCCTCCGGGAGGTAGACCCGGAGACCGCCGCCCGCCTCTCCCTCTCCGATAAAAAGCGGATCCTTCGGGCGCTGGAGGTGTATCTGCAAACCGGCGGCACCATCACGGAACACAACCGCCGGACCCAGACCATTCCGCCCAAGTACGATCCGATCTGGCTGGGGCTCACCGCCGCAGACCGGCAGGCGCTGTACCGCCGGATCGACGCCCGGGTGGAGCAAATGGTGGAGCGGGGCCTGCTGGAGGAGATCCGGGGCCTGCTGGCCTCCGGCGTGCGCCGGGAGGCCACCGCCATGCAGGCCATCGGCTACAAGGAATTTCTGGCGGTGCTGGACGGGGCGGAGCCCCTTTCCCAGGCGGTGGAGACGGTCCAGCGCGCCAGCCGCCGCTACGCCAAGCGCCAGCTCACCTGGTTTCGCCGGAATCCGGCGATCCGGTGGATCACCTGGGAGGAGGACGACCCTCCCGCAAAAATTGTTGCGAGCGCCCGACGGATTCTTCAAGAATCCGACAAGTGAAATCTGCTACCATATGGGTATCCTAAAAGAAAGAAGGTATCCATATGTCTGAGGCAGTCAAGGAAGCCGTCAATTTGCAGGACGCGATTTTGCGGGAGGTGCGCCGGGATAAGGTCCCGGTGACATTGTTCCTGATGAACGGGTTCCAGCTTCGGGGTGTCATCGTTGGCTTTGACAGCTATGTGGTGGTGCTTCTGTCGGATGGCAAGCAGCAAATGATCTATAAGCATGCCATCTCCACCCTCGCTCCCTTCCGCCCGCTGAAGTCGGCGGCGCCGGGGGCTTGAATCTCAGGGCGGCGGGGCTCCTGCCGCCCCTGTTCATTTTTTGGAGAAAGAGAAAGAAGGGGTCCCATGTCGATTACGGAAAACGTGGCCCGGGTCCGGGCCCAGATCGCCCAGGCGGCTCTGGCCGCCGGAAGAAGGCCGGAGGAGATCAAGCTCTGCGCCGCCACCAAGATGAACGACGCCGCCGCCGTCCGGGAGGCCATCGCCGCCGGGGTGGACTGCTGCGGAGAGAACCGGGTCCAGGAGCTGGTGCAGAAAAGCCGGGAGAACGCCTACCACGGCGCGCCGGTCCACTTCATCGGCCGGTTGCTGCAGACCAACAAGGTCCGCCAGGTGGTGGGCAAGGTCGAGCTGATCCAGAGCGCCGACCGGCTCCATCTGCTGGAGGCCCTCCAGGCCGAGGCCGCCCGGCAGGGCATTATCCAGGACATTCTGCTGGAGGTCAACGTGGCGAGGGAGGAGAGCAAGGGCGGTTTCGCCCCGGAGGAGATTTTGCCTCTGGTGGAAAATTTCGGCCGTTTTTCCGCTTTACGGGTGCGCGGACTCATGACCGTCCCCCCAATCTGCCAAAATTCGGGAGAGAATCGCAAATTTTTTCAAGAAATTTTAGACCTTTCTGTTGACATTGGGGCAAAAAAATACGATAATGTATGTGTAGATATTCTGTCCATGGGGATGTCCGGGGATTTTGCCGACGCCATCGCCTGCGGAAGCACCATGGTGCGTGTAGGGACTGCGATCTTCGGTCCCCGGCGCTACGCCGCGCCCCAGCCATAGAATGATGGAACATACAGGAGGATATATCAATTATGAGCTTTTGGGACAATGTAAAGAAATTCACCCAGCCCTACGCCGACGACGAGTACGATGATTACGACGACGAGGATCAGGAAGGCTACGACGAGGAACCGGAAGAACCCGCTCCCCGGCAGGGCCGCCGGGCCCCGGCCTTTTCTCAGGCTGCCCCGCAGCAGGATCCGATGCCTGACTATTCCGCGCCTCCCACGGTCTCCACAGCTTCCAGCGCCGCTTCCGTTTCCAGCAGCTCCAGTCTGGGCAGCAGCGGTTTTTCCGGCCAGGTCCTGAGCATGGGCTCCTCCGGCAGCAAGCAGGAGGTGGTTCTGTTCCACGCCAAGGCCTTTGACGACGCCGCCCGGGCGGCGGACGACCTGCGCAGCCGGAAGGCCATCATTCTCAACATGGAGAATGTGGACAAGGCCCTGACCCGCCGGGTGGTGGATTTTCTGTCCGGTTGCGTCTACGCCGTGGACGGGAAGGTGAAGAAGATCGCCCAGTCCACCTACCTCTTCTGCCCCCACAGCATGGATATCGTCGGCGACCTGGAGGCCTTCCAGGGCGAGGTTGAGAGTTACATCTGATTTATCAAGGAAGGATCGCGCTTATGATTACACCGCAGCAAATCGATCAGGTCTCCTTCAGCCGGGCCACCTTCGGCGGCTATGACATGCAGTCGGTGGACGAGTTCCTGGAGCCGCTGACCGAGGATTATATCACCCTTTACAAGGAGAACGCCCTGCTCAAGAGCAAAATGCGGGTCCTGGTGAGCAAGCTGGAGGAGTATCGGAAGAACGAGGCCAGCATGAAGGACGCCATTGTCAACGCCCAGAAGACCTGCGACCGGATGGTGAAGGACGCCGAGGCCAAGTGCGCCAAGATGCTCAGCGACGCCAACGCCGCCGCGGCGGAGAACGCCCGGAACGCCGACGGCCTGATCGCCGCGGAGAACGCCCGGGTGGACGACGCCCGCCGGGCCGCCAGCGCCAAGATCGACGAGATCGAGGAGCAGCTCCGGGCCTGCATCCAGGCCCTGGACCGGATCAAGGAGGCCAACAAGCCCCTGACTCCCGCCCCCGCCGCGCCTGCCGCCCCCGCGCCCCAGGCCTTTGACTATGAGAAGACCGCGCGCCCCGCGCCGGCCCCCAAGCAGCCGGACCCGGCGGACGCCGTGGCGGACGAGATCGCCCATACCCTGGAGTCCCTGGTGGGCACCACGGAGGATTCCGCCCCCAAGGCGGCCCCCCAGCATCCCACGTCGGACACCACCAGCAAGTTTACCAATCTCCGGTTCGGCCGGAATTACGACCCCACCCACAACAACAAGAAATAACCCAATGCCATGACGAGGACAGGCGGTCTGTCCCACCCCCTTCAGAGAGCTGCCGGCTGGTGCGAGGCAGCGGCGGAGGCCGGACCGTATCCCCTCCGAGCAGCGTGCCGAAAACCAGTAGGCCACGCCGGGCGCGCCCGATACAGCGCGGTAAGCGCCGGGGTTCTCCCCGGAACGAGAGTGGTACCGCAGAGGTTCGCGCCTTTGTCTCTTAATTAAGAGACAAAGGCGCTTATTTTTATTTAGAATAGCAGGAGGTCAACCCCAATGGATTACAAATCCACCATCATCACGCCAAAAACCGACTTTCCCATGAAGGCAAACCTTCCCAACCGGGAACCGGGGATGCTGCAAAAGTGGGAGGACATGGACCTGTACAGCCTGATGCTAGAAAAGAATCAGGACAAGCCCCCCTTCGTCCTCCACGACGGCCCCCCGTTTTCCAACGGCGATATCCACATGGGCACCGCCATGAATAAGACGCTGAAGGACTTCATCATCCGCTCCCGGGCCATGATGGGCTATTTCACCCCCTTTATCCCCGGGTGGGACAACCACGGCATGCCCATCGAGTCCGCCATCATTAAAAAGAACAAGCTGAACCGGAAGGCCATGCCCGTACCTGAGTTCCGCTCCGCCTGCGAGGCCTTCGCCGAGAGCTATGTCCAGCGGCAGATGGCCGAGTTCAAGCGTCTGGGGGCGGTGGGGGACTGGAAGCACCCCTACCGGACCATGGACAAGGCCTTCGAGGCGGAGGAGGTCAAGGTTTTCGGGGCCATGTACCGCAAGGGCTATATCTATAAGGGCCTGAAACCCGTCTACTGGTGCCCCAAGGACGAGACGGCCCTGGCCGAGGCGGAGATCGAGTACCAGGACGATCCCTGCACCTCCGTTTTCGTCAAATTCCCCCTCTCCGACGACCTGGGGAAGCTGACGGAATTTGCCGGGGAGAAGATCTACTTCGTGATCTGGACCACCACCATCTGGACCCTCCCCGGCAACATGGCCGTGTGCCTCCACCCCCGGGAGGAGTATGTTCTGGCCAAGGCGGACAACGGGGAGACCTATATCCTGGCCCAGGCCCTGGCGGACAAGGTGATGGCCATCGGCGGCTTTGACCACTATCAGGTCCTGGCGACCTTCCCCGGCAGCTTCTTTGAAAACATGACGGCGAACCATCCCTTCCTGCCCAAGACCTCCAGGCTGGTGAACGCGGAATATGTCACCATGGACTCCGGCACCGGCTGCGTCCACACCGCCCCGGGCTTCGGCGCCGACGACTACCAGACCTGTATGCGCTACGGCATGGACCTGGTGGTTCCGGTCAACGACCAGGGCCGCCACACGGAGTACGCCGGAAAGTACGCCGGGCTGACCACCGAGGAGTCCAACCCCATCATCCTGGAGGACATGAAGCAGAGCGGCGCCCTCTTCGCCTCCCAGCAGATCACCCACTCCTATCCCCACTGCTGGCGGTGCAAGAACCCCATCATCTTCCGGGCCACCCCCCAGTGGTTCTGCTCTGTGGACGCCTTTAAGGAGCAGGCCGTGGCGGCCTGCCAGGACGTGTCCTGGACCCCGGCCTGGGGCCAGGACCGGATGATCAGCATGATCCGGGAGCGGGCGGACTGGTGCATTTCCCGGCAGCGCCGGTGGGGCCTGCCCATCCCCGTGTTCTACTGCAAGGACTGCGGCAAGCCCGTCTGCACCGACGAGACCATCGACCACATCAGCGCCCTGTTTGGGGCGCATGGCTCCAACATCTGGTTCGAGAAGGACGCCATGGAGCTGATCCCCCAGGGACTCAAGTGCCCCCACTGCGGCGGCGAAACCTTTGACAAGGAAACCGACACCCTGGACGGCTGGTTCGACTCCGGCTCCACCCACTATGCCGCCCTGCGGCGCCGGATGCCCGAGATGTGGCCGGCGGATGTGTACCTGGAGGGAGCGGATCAGTACCGGGGCTGGTTCCAGTCCAGCCTGCTCACCAGCGTGGGCGCTCTGGGCCAGGGCGCGCCCTTTAAGCAGGTGCTGACCCACGGCTGGACCGTGGACGGCCAGGGCCGGGCCATGCACAAGTCCCTGGGCAACGGCATGGACCCCAACGACCAGATCAAGCAGTACGGCGCGGACATCGTCCGGCTCTGGGCCGGTTCCTCCGACTACCACGCCGACGTCCGCTGCTCCGGGGAGATCTTCAAGCAGCTGAGCCAGAACTATCTGAAATTCCGGAACACCGCCCGGTACTGCCTGGGCAACCTCTCCGACTTTACCGCCGACTGCCTGGTGCCCCCAGAGAAAATGGACAGCCTGGACCGCTGGGCCCTGACTCGGCTGGACAGCCTGGTGAAGCAGTGCCGGAAGGCCTACCTGGACTATGAATTCCACACTGTGTCCCACGCGGTGAATGATTTCTGCGTGGTGGAGCTGTCCAGCTTTTACCTGGACATTTTGAAGGACCGGCTCTACTGCGACGGCCGGGACAGCCTCCGCCGCCGCTCCGCCCAGACCGCCCTATACTATATCCTGGACAGCCTGGCCAAGGTGTTCGCCCCCATCCTGCCCTTTACCTGCGACGAGATCTGGCAGTCCATGCCCCACCGCCCCGGGGACGACACCCGGAACATCCTCCTGAACCAGATGCCCGAGGACCTGGGGGCCTATCCCCTGGGCGCAGAGGAAATGGCCCGGTGGGACAAGGTCATCGCCCTGCGCCAGGAGGTCAACGGCGTGCTGGAGCGGGCCCGTGGGGATAAGCGGATCGGCAAGGCCCTGGAGGCCCATGTGAGCCTCTCCGCCCAGCCGGAGGAGCTGGAGGGCCTGGATCTTGCCCAGCTGTTTATCGTCTCCTCCTGCGCCTTTGAGGCGCCTTCCGAGGGGGCTGTGACCGGCGAAAGCGCCGTCTATCCCGGCCTGACCATTGGCGTCACCGAGGCCAAGGGGGACAAGTGCCCCCGCTGCTGGAACTTCACCACCATCCCGGACAGCCGGGACCTGTGCCCCCGGTGCGCCGCCGTGATCGACGAGCTGGAGCTGTAAAGTGCCCGATCTGGAGCGGATCCGAAACTATGAAGCGCTGCTGGACCGGGCGGAACCGGCGGTAGAGGGTCTGCTGGCCGGGGACCGGGCCATACAAGAAATGATCTCCCGGCTGCGTTTCTGACAAAAATGGCTCCCTTTCGCAGGAAAGGGAGCCATTTTCATGGGATTTTTACCGAATAAAGTTGGTGGCGGTCTTGGGTTCGTAGACCGGCAGAGGTTCGCCGGACCCGGCCCGGCATTTCAGCAGGAAGGCCATATTCTGGGCCAGGGTGCGCATGGTTTGCAGACCCTCCAGATCCTGCGCCACCTCCTGGGGGGTGTTGCCGTGGACCTGGTTCCAGTACTGGCTTGAAACCACCGGCATGTTGCACATCTGGAAATACATATTGAGCCGCTGGAAGGCCGCCGAGGCCCCGCCCCGCCGGCAGGACACCACCGCCGCGGCGGGTTTCCCCGCCAGACGCCCCGCCGCGCTGTAAAACAGCCGGTCTAAGAAGCACTGGATCTGCCCGCAGGGCCCGCCGTAGTACACCGGCGCGCCGACGATCAGGCCGTCAAAGCTGTCCGCCCGGGCGGCGATCTCATTCACGCCGTCGTCAAAGACGCATTTCCCCAGCTTCCGGCAGCCGCCGCAGCCGTTGCAGGGCTGGACCGGTCCGGCCCCCAGCTGGTAAATCTCCGTCTCGATGCCCAGTTGTTCCAGCGCCCTGGCCGCCTCCGCCAGGGCCGTATAGGTGCAGCCCTGATAGTGGGGGCTGCCATTGATGAGCAGTACCTTCATCATACCCCTCCTTGTTTGGTTTCGGTCTACATTGTACCGTTCCGGGCCCGCGGTGTCAAGGCGGTTTCGCGCCTGGCCGTCGCCCAAAGCCCCTTATTTTCTGTAGAACAGGATGCCCAGGGTGCCGGGGCCGCAGTGGCAGGAAACGGTGCAGCCGGCGCGGGTGTGGATGACTTCCTCAAAGGGGACCAGTTCCCGCACCGCCTGTTCCACCGAGGCCCGGATGCTTTCCTCCACGCCGGAATCGGTGATGAAGATCCGCTTGGTGTCCACGGTGGAGGGGTCCGCCAGCTTGTCCTTCACATAGGACAGAAGGCAGTTTTCCAGCTTGCCCCGGTACTTTTTGCCGACGCCCATCTCCCCGTCCTTCACATAGATGCAGGGATGGAGCTTTAGGAGATTGGCGCCGAAGGCGGCCACCGCCGTGCAGCGGCCTCCCTTGCGCAGATACTCCAGGGTGTCCACGATGAAGCTCACGTCCAGCTTCTCCCGGCGGCGCTCCAGCTCCCGGTGGATGTCCTGGGGGGCCATCCCGGCTTGAGCCATGTCGCAGGCGTCCAAAACCAGGTGGGCGATGCCCGTGGACAGGTTCCGGCTGTCCACGACCCACACATTCCCCGTCTCCTCCGCCGCGGTGCAGGCGTTTTGATAGCAGGCGGACATGGCACTGCTGATGGTGAAATGGATCACGGCGTCATAGTCCTTCAGCGCCTGGGAAAAGACCGTGATATACTCCTGAATGTTCACCGCCGCGGTGGAGGCCAGCTGGCCGGTTTCGGCGTTTTTCGCGTAGATCTCATCCGGCGTGATATCCACCCCGTCGTGGAAGCTCTCGCCGCCGCAGGACACAGACAGGGGCGTGATGGTAATGTTGTATTTTTGGATCAGCTCCGGGGTCAGATCACAGGTGCTGTCCGCTGTGATTTTGATTCGCATGCTCCATGCTTCCTTTCTTTCCGCCTTTTTTTCATTATAACCGGGTTTCGCCGCCTTGTCAACCGATTCCCGCCAGGTCCTTCACGACCTCTCCGGCCAGGATCAGACCCGCTACCGCCGGGACGAAGGCGTTGCTCCCCGGGATCTGCCGCCGGCTTCCGCCGCCCCGGACCGTGTCCGGGAGACAGAGGCTCTCCTCCTGACAGTCGAGGACCGCCTCCTGCCTGGGCGTCATGGGGGGCTCCCGGGAATAGACCACCTTCAGCTTGGAAATGCCCCGCTTTTTCAGCTCCCGCCGCATGACCCGGGCCAGGGGACAGACGGAGGTGCTGTAAATGTCCGCCACCTGGAAGGCCGTCGGGTCCAGCTTGTTGCCGGCGCCCATGGAGCTGATGATGGGAGTCTCTGTCCGGGCCGCCTGCACTGCCAGGGCGATTTTCCCCGTCACGGTGTCGATGGCGTCCACGATATAGTCGTACTGGGAAAAATCAAACAGCGCCGCCGTGTCGGGGGTGTAAAAGGTCTTGTAGGTGGTGACTTGGATATTCGGCGCGATGTCCCGGATCCGCTGGGCGGCGGCGTCTACCTTGTACTGGCCCATGGTCTTCCAGGTGGCGTGGAGCTGCCGGTTTAGGTTGGTCAGGCACACCCGGTCGTCGTCGATCAGGTCTATTGCGCCGATGCCGGAGCGCGCCAAGGCCTCCACCGCGTAACCGCCGACGCCGCCGATCCCAAACACCGCCACCCGGGCCGCCGCCAGCCGGTCCATGGCCTCTTTTCCAAACAGAAGCTCGGTTCTTGAAAATTGATTTAGCATAGTTTCTCCTTGCCGGCGCAGACCGCTGCCGGGGCGCTTACGTGTCCGCCTCAGATTTTTCTCAACGCTATTATAAAACAGCTTTCCGCCGGATGCAAGGGGTTTTCCGATAGACAGGCGCGCCATAAAAGCGCGTCCCTCCGGCTTTCACCGGAGGGACGTACTATATTTTAGTGTGTTTCGTGTTCTTTGGCCGCTCAGCCCCACATGGAGGAGGCGGTGGTGATCTTCACCTGGATGGTGCTGCTGCCACCCTCGGAGAACACCGATACGCCGGTATTCTCGGCGGCGGGATAGACCAGGGCGGCGCCGGCGGCAGTGTAATCGCCGGAGAAAACCTCCACGCTGGCCTTATCCACATAGACGTGGATGGCCACGGAGCCGTCGGCCCGCTGCTCCGTCACCGCCTGGGAGAAGCGGATGGAGGAGGAGAAGCCGCCCAGCTTGCTCCGGTCCAGGGTCAGGGTGTCCGTGGTGAAGTCATACTCCACGCTGACATACTTGTCCCCGCTGGCCCGCACCAGGGCCCCCGCCGTTGTGGTCCCTGCCTCCGGGGTAATGACCAGCTCCAGCAGGTAGGCGTCCCCCTGGAAGTCCAGGGCCTGGGTGCCGGAGACGGTCAGGGTGGCGTCCAGCGCCACATTTTCCTCCGGGAATACCTGCTCTGCGTATTCCTGCACCGGCTTCTGCTTCAAAATCAGCTTGCCGTCCTTGTCCCGGACCAGGCTCATCTCCAGATTCAGGTTATAGGTGCCGTTGAAGCGGGTGTTGCCGCTCAAGTCGTCCACCCGGTTGCAGTAGTCCCAGGAGTTCATCCAGTTCCAGACGATGACCCGGTCCTGGGTGTCCCCATTGAAGGAGTCGCCCAGATAGTAGGTCATGCCGGCGTAGGAATCGTTGCCGAAGTTCATGGCCACAGGCTCGGCATACGCCGGATCCGCCACAAATTCCCATTTCCCGTTGGCGTTGGTGAAGTCGCCCACCTGGTAGCGGCGGCCGCCGTAGCTCAGGACCCATTTCCAGCCGTCCTCCCCCTCGATGGGCAGGCGCACCAGATCCGGGCACTCCGTCTCCACCCGCAGTCCGGCGGCGTTTTCATACTCGCCGGGGGCGCCGTTGTAGGTGGACTCCAGGTTCCAGTGGATCAGGTCGGTGGTGGAGTAGATCCGCAGCATGCCGCCGGCGATGACCATGAACCAGGTGTCCTGGTACTTAAAGACCTTGGGATCCCGGAAGGCGTCGGACTGGACCGGATCCTCCCGCCAGTCGATGAGCACGTCGTCGCCGTTCAGGGTGCCGTCGGCGTTCTTGCCCCGGTAGTAATTCCAGGTCTCGCCATCCTCGCTGTAGGCGGCGATGACCCGCTGGCCGTTGCCGTTGGCGGTGATGTACAGAATGACGCCGCCGTTCTCCCCAAACAGACCGGAGACGTTCTCCGAATCCACCACGGCGCAGCCGGAGAACATGGTGCCGTACTCATTGGGATAGAAGGCGATGCCCTTGTCCTCCCAATGGATCAGGTCGGTGCTGGTGGCGTGGCCCCAGTGCATGGCGCCCCAGTCGGTGCCGCCGGGGTAGAACTGGTAAAACTGGTGCCAGGTGTCCCCCAGCTTGAACAGGCCGTTGGGATCGTTGCCCCAGCCCTCCTTCACGGAGTAGTGGTACACATCCCGGTATTGCTCGGTATAGTATTCCTCCTCGCCCCGGCGGAGAATGTTCAGCCGGTAGGCCAGCTGATACTGCCCGTCCGTGGAGGTGAAGATCTGGAACTGGTTCTGCCCAGGATTCAGGGCGGCGGGGCCGGTGACGGTCTCCCCGGTGGCGGAGAGGATCATCGCCTCCGCGCCGCCGGCGGTCTCGGTCTGGATGGTCACGGCGTCGCAGTCGCTGGAGACGTACTGCTGATAGACATACCATCCGTTGGAGAGCATATTCTCCGCCTGCTCCACTTCGCCGCTCTGGGCCTGGAGGGAAAGACTGGTGAGGACCGGGGCGGAGCCGGCATCGTAGACGGTGAGGGCGGTGTTTTCAAAGGTCATGGCGCCGTCGCTGGCGCACAGGCCGTACAGGCCGGACATCAAAACGTCGTTCTGTCCTAAGTCCTGGGCCATGATGTAGTCGCCGGTGCTGCAAATCAGGGTGTCGTCCACAAAGAAGGCGATGTGACTGTCGATCATGGTGATCTGCATATGGTAGCTGCTCTGCTCCTCCACGGCCACTTCCTTCCCCAGAGGGATCTGCTGGCCGTTTTCCACCTTATAAAGCTCCGCCCGGTCGGTCAGGGCGCTGAGGCTGGCAACATAGCAGCTGTCGTGGTCGACGTTGGACTGGAAGACCAGGGCCGCCAGGCCCGCGTCGCCGTCGGCGAAGGTCACGTCGGCGGCGTATTGGAAGTCCTGATCGGAGACGGTCTCGCCGCTGAAATAGTAGCTGTCCCAGGTCTCGCCGTCAAAGGAAAGGCCGGTCTCCGTGGCGCTCCAATGCTCCGGCAGGGACGGCTGGGTGGACGCGGTGGCGCTGCCGGTGGTCTCGGCGGGGGTGTTCGGGCCGCAGGCCGCCAGCAGCAGGATCGTATAAGCGGCCAGGCACAGCAGGGCAATGCGTTTCTTACTTGTTTTCATGTCGTTCCTCCAAAAAATGGATTAGGCATTTTGCCGCAGCAGGTCCAGGACCTGCTGCTTTTCCGGCATGGAGCGCAGAGCGCCCCGCCGGGTGGTCACCAGGTAGGCCGCCGCGTTGGCGAAGCGGAGCATGGCGGTTAAGTCCTGGGCGCTCAAACGCTCTAGGCCGTTTTTCAGCACAAAATCCAGCACACAGGCGCAGAAGGTGTCCCCGGCCCCGGTGGTCTCGATGGTGCCGCCCAGCCGGAAGGCCGGGACGAAGACCCGCTCCTTTTCGTAGTACGCGAAGCTGCCCTCGGCCCCCGCCGTCACGCAGAGCAGGCGGATATTGGGGTAGCGCTGCCGCAAAATGGCCGCGCCCAGGTCAAAATCCGTCTGGCCGGTCATAAATTCCAGCTCGTTGTCCGCAATTTTCAGCACGTCGCACTGACCCAGGCCCCAGGCAATCTGGTCCTTCGCTTCCTCCAGGCTGGCCCAGAGGGGCGGCCGGAGATTGGGATCGAAGGAAATGTAGGCGCCGCCCGCCTTGGCGCGGGCCACCGCCTTTTTTGTGGCCGCCCGGACCCCGGGGTGGGTCATGGACAGCGAGCCAAAGTGGAAAATGCGGCACCGGGCGACGGCGTCCGCCGGCACCTCCTCCTCGGTCAGCAGCATATCGGCCCCGGGATCCCGGTAGAAGGAAAAATCCCGGTCCCCGTTGGGGAAGGTCTGGACAAAGGCCAGGGTGGTGTGGGCGGCGGGGTCCGCCGCCAGGTAGGTCAGGTCGATCCCCGTCTCCTCCACCACGGAGCGGAGGTGGCGGCCAAACAGATCGTCCCCCACCTTGCCCACAAAGGCGCAGGCCCGGCCCAGCTTTTTCAGCATGGCCAGCACGTTGCAGGGGGCCCCGCCGGGATCGGCCTCAAAGAGGGGGTCGCCCAGGGGCGTCTGGCCGTGGGTGGTGAAGTCCACCAGCAGCTCGCCCAGGGCCACCACGTCAAATTCCGCGCTCATTGGGTGCCTCCTTCGCATACCAGGTCGTATTTTTCCACGTCCATCAGAACGCTGCCGTCGGCCTCAAAGCTGATGGCGTCGGCGCTGGGGTCGGTGTAGATCATGGTGGTGGCGGCTTGCTCCCCGTCGTTGACGAACAGCTCCATGCTGTGCCGGTCCAGAATGACCCGGAGCTTCAGCTCCCCCCGGCGGGGACGCACCATGAAGTCCCGGACGTTGACGATGTCGTGGGGGAAGCCGCAGCGGGTGCGGTCGATGCGCAGGGTGTTGCAGTCCGGCTTGAAGCGGACAGTGGTCATGTGTTCTCCGTCCCCGGCCACGTTCAGCTTGAACCAGCGGTAGGTGCTGGTCTCGCTGACCGGGCGGAGGGTGATGGTCATGTCCAGCGTCCGGCCCCGGACGTTTTGCAGGGTGGTCATCCGGGAGACCAGGACGTTTTTGTAGAGGATCTGGTAGCTCCGGTAGCGCTCCAGCTCCCGGACCGGGGTCTGGATCAGCCGGCCGTCCCGGATGCGCAGCTCCCGGGGCAGGGTCATCTCTCCGAAGAAGCGGATGCCCAGGGCCTGGCACTTGGAGGTCTCCCAGTTCTGCATCCAGGCGATCATCACCCGGCGGCCGTCGGGGGTCTGAAGGGTCTGAGGGGCGTAGAAGTCCAGGCCGTAGTCGATGGCCTGCACATTGTCCCGGAGCAGGTGCTTGCGCTGCCGGTCCAATTCGCCGATGAGGCAGAGGGTGCCGTTGCCGGCGTGAAATTCCAGGCCGATGGCGGTCATCTCCTGGGGGCTGGTGAGCAGGACGTGCTTCCCGTCCAGGGGGAAGAAGTCCGGGCACTCCCACATCCGGCCATACTGATTGTGACAGGCGGCCAGGACCCCCACGTAGCGCCAGGCAAAGCCGTCCGGGCTCTCGTAGAGCAAAATGGCTCCGCTGCCGTCCGGCGTCCGGTTGCCGGCCACCAGGTAGTAGGTGTCCCCCTCCTTCCAGATCTTGGGGTCCCGGAAGTCGCAGACGCTGCCGCCGGCGGGCAGGTCCTTGGCGGAGATCACCGGGTTAAGCTCATATTTTTCGTAGTTCAGCCCGTCGCCCACGGCCACGCACTGGGTCTGCCGGTCCCGGAGGATGCCGTCTTCCTCTCGGATCTGGCGGACGCCGGTGTAGACCAGCAGCTGCCGCCCATCGGGCAGCTCTACGGCGCTGCCGGAAAAGCATCCGTTTTGATCGTATTCCTGGTCCGGGGCCAGGGCGGCGGGAAGCCGCTCCCAGCGGATCAGGTCCTTGGACTTGACATGGCCCCAGTGCATGGGGCCCCACTCGTTGGAATAGGGGTG
>CANRQC010000008.1 GCA_947632695.1 uncultured Oscillospiraceae bacterium
GAATGGGTGGCCCTGTACAACCGGAAATTCCGGACCGTGCCCAACGCGGTGTGGCTGGGCCCCTGTCTGGGGCAAGCCTTGCTGAAAGCCGGGGAGGCGTTTTTCGTCCAGCTTGCGGGGCGGACCGTGGGCATCGCCAAGGGGGCGGAAAACCAGATCCACGCCGTGGCAGCCCTGGCCCCCGGCGGCGGAAGGGCGGCGGTGCTGGCCCTGGCGAAGGCGCTGGAGGGGCCGGAAATCGCCCTGGAGGTGGCCTCTGTCAACCAGAAGGCCCTGCAATTATACCGGCAGCTGGGGTTTCGGAAGACGGAAGTCCTAGCAAAGTGGTATAAAATCGGGTGAATGTAAAGGAAAAACACTTGACAAAGCCGCCCGGATGCCGTATAATGTCCACTGTCAAGAAAGCACCTTGACAGGAGGCCCCCATGGAAGCTGTGGAAATGACGCTGCTATATGACTATTATGGCGACTTGCTCACGGAGAAGCAGCGGCAGTGCATCGATCTGCGCTACAATCAGGACCTATCCCTGGGGGAGATGGCCCAGGAGCTCCAGGTCAGCCGTCAGGGCGTTCACGATATGCTGAGCCGGGCCGAGGCCCTGCTCGTTAAAATGGAGGAGAAGACCGGATGCCTCCGCCGGGACCGGCAATGCCGCCAAGCGGCGGCCCTGATCCGGCAGGCGGCGGAAGCCCTGGCGGATCATTCCGATCCCCGGGTCCGCGCCCTGGCGTCGGACATTCTGCGCTCCGCCTCCGCACTTGAGGAGTAAACCATGGCTTTTGAAGGACTGACCGAAAAAATAACCACCGCCTTTAAGAAGCTCCGGGGCAAGGGCCGCCTAAAGGAAGCCGACGTGAAGGAGGCCATGCGGGAGATCCGCATGGCGCTGCTGGAGGCCGACGTGAGCTACAAGGTGGTCAAGGACTTTACCAAGGCCGCCACGGAGCGCTGCATCGGCGCGGATGTGCTGGAATCCCTGACCCCCGCCCAGATGATCGTAAAGATCGTGAACGAGGAGCTGACCAAGCTCATGGGCAGCGAGGCCCGGCACATCACCACAAACCCCAACGGGCCCACGGTGGTGATGCTGGTGGGGCTCCAAGGCGCCGGCAAAACCACCAACGGCTCCAAGCTGGCGGGTCTCATGAAGCGCCAGGGGAAGAATCCCCTGCTGGTGGCCTGCGATATCTACCGTCCCGCCGCCATCACGCAGTTAAAGGTCTGCGGAGAAAAGCTGGGGATCCCGGTCTTTGAAATGGGCCAGGAGGATCCCGTCACCATCGCCAAAGAGGCGGTGCGCTATGCCCGCCAGCGGGGCCACGACATGGTGTTCCTGGACACCGCCGGCCGGCTCCACATCGACGAAAAGCTGATGGAGGAGCTGAAAAATATCAAGGCCGCCGTGACGCCGGACGAGATCATGCTGGTGGTGGACGCCATGACCGGCCAGGACGCGGTGAACGCCGCCCAGAGCTTCAACGAGTGGCTGGACATCGACTCCGTGATGCTGACCAAGCTGGACGGCGACGCCAGAGGCGGCGCGGCCCTGTCGGTTCGGGCCGTCACCGGCAAGCCCATCAAATTTGCGGGCATGGGCGAAAAGCTGGAGGATATCGAGGTCTTCCACCCCGACCGGATGGCCTCCCGGATCCTGGGCATGGGGGACGTACTGAGCCTCATTGAAAAGGCGGAAAAGGCCTACGACGCCAAAAAAGCCGCGGAGATGGAGGAAAAGCTCAAGTCCAACCGCTTTACCCTCCAGGACTTCTACGACCAGCTGGTTCAGCTCAAAAGCATGGGTTCCATGCAGGATATTCTTTCCCAGATCCCCGGCGGCGCCAATTTGAAAAACGTCCAGCTGGACGAGAAGGCCATGGCCCACACCGAGGCCATCATTCTGTCCATGACCCCCCGGGAACGGGAAAATCCCAACATCATCGGCGCCAGCCGGAAAAAGCGGATCGCCGCCGGCGCGGGGCTCCGGGTGGAGGACGTGAACCGGCTGCTCAAATCCTTTGAGCAGATGCGCGCCATGATCCGCCAGTTCTCCGGCCCCGGCGCGGGGAAGAAAATGAAGCGCATGCGGGGCATGGGCGGCTTCCGGGGCGGCTTTGGTTTTTAAGCTCCGGCAAATCGGTTCGCTGAAAGCAAATTGCTTTGCGATATAGAGAACAATTATGGAGGTGAATACACTCATGGTCAAGATCCGGCTCAGAAGAATGGGCGCCAAGAAGACGCCTTACTACCGCATCGTGGTCGCCGATTCCCGCGCGCCCAGAGATGGCCGCTGCATCGAGGAGATCGGCACTTACGATCCTCTCACCAACCCGGCCACTATCACCGTGGACGCCGAGAAGGCCCAGTCCTGGATCAAGAACGGGGCGCAGCCTACGGATACCGTCCGGGGTCTGCTGAAGAAGGCCGGCGCACTGTAAGGAA
The DNA here is from genome assembly GCA_947632695.1 of uncultured Oscillospiraceae bacterium. Taxonomy (GTDB): domain Bacteria; phylum Bacillota; class Clostridia; order Oscillospirales; family Oscillospiraceae; genus Faecousia. The sequence goes on from CANRQC010000008.1 coordinate 2,441, forward strand.
CCCAAAGGAGAATCGGAATGAAAGAACTCTTGCTGTACCTGGCAAAGAACTTGGTGGATGATCCAGAGGCGGTCACCGTCACCGAATCCAAGGACGCCGGAGAAACGGTTCTGGAGCTGCGTGTGGCTCCCGGAGACATGGGCAAGGTCATCGGCCGTCAGGGCCGGATCGCCCGGGAGATCCGAACCATTGTCAAGACCGTCGCCCAGCGCACCGGTGAAAAGGTCACGGTAGAGATCATGGATTGACGGATGATGCGTGACGCGGGTGCGTCACGCATTTCTTTTTTCGGAGGGTAGACAATGAAGGTGGAATTTTTGGAGGCCGGGCAGATCGTCTCCGTCCACGGCATCCGTGGGGAGGTCAAGGTCCTGCCCTGGGCCGACGGGCCGGAGTTCCTCACCGCTTTCTCCCGGGTCCGGGTGGGCGGAACGGAATACGCCGTGGAAAAATGCCGGGTGCAAAAGGCCTGCGACCTGCTAAAGCTCAAGGGCGTGGACACAGTGGAGGCCGCCCAGGCCCTCCGGGGCAAAACGGTGGAGGTCTACCGGGCCGACGCCGCTCAGGAGGATGTGTTCGTGGCGGAGCTGACCGGCATGGAGGTCTACGCCGCCGGGACCAGGATCGGCGTTTTGGAAGAGGTGCTGGACTACCCCGGCAACAAGGTCTATGCCGTCCGGGGGGAAAAGCGCTATCTGATCCCGGCTGTGAAAGCGTTCGTGCTGTCCACCGACGTGGAGGGCAACCGGATGGAAGTCCGGCTGATCGAAGGGATGGAAGACCATGCGGATTGATATTTTGACCCTTTTCCCCGACTCGGTGGCCGACGTGCTGGCGGACAGCATCATCGGCCGGGCCCAGGAGCGGGGCATTCTGCGGATCGAAACCTGGCAAATCCGGGACTACACCGCCAGCCGCCAGATGCAGGTGGATGACTATCCCTACGGCGGCGGCCGGGGGGCCATTATGCAGGCCGATCCCCTGTACCGCTGCTGGGAAGCGGTGTGCGACGAGGCCGGCGGGCCGGTCCATACGGTGTACCTGTCCCCCTGTGGCCACACCTTCACCCAGGCCGACGCCATTCGGCTGAGCAAGCTGGGCAATCTGGCGCTGGTCTGCGGCCACTACGAGGGCATCGATCAGCGGTTTATCGACGAATGCGTAGACGAGGAGATCTCCCTGGGGGACTTTGTCCTGACCGGCGGGGAGATCGCCGCCATGGCGGTGGCGGACGCGGTGTGCCGCATGGTGCCCGGGGTTCTGTCGGACCCGGAATGCTTCCAGGAGGAGAGCCACTACGCCGGGCTCCTGGAATATCCCCAGTACACCCGCCCCGCGATCTGGCACGACCGGGCGGTCCCGGAGATCCTGCTGTCTGGGGACCACGCCAAGGTGGCCCGCTGGCGGCGGAAAGAATCCCTCCGCCGGACCCGGGCCCGGCGGCCCGATATGTACGAACGATTGGATCTCAGCGGCAAAGAGGACCAAAAGCTGCTGCGGGAAATGGAGGAGGAATATGGAAAATCTGGAAACCCTGAAACAGTGGATCAAGGAGAGTGATCGAATCGTCTTTTTCGGCGGGGCGGGGGTCAGTACCGAGTCCGGCATCCCGGATTTTCGGAGCGTGGACGGGCTGTACAATCAGAAATTTGAATATCCCCCGGAGACCATCATCAGCCACAGCTTTTTCCAGCGGAGGCCGGCGTATTTTTACCGCTTCTACCGGGAAAAGATGCTGCCCCTGGGCTTTTCCCCCAATGTGACCCACCTAAAGCTGGCCCAGTGGGAGCGGGAGGGCAAGCTCCTGGCAGTGGTGACCCAGAATATCGACGGCCTGCACCAGAAAGCCGGCTCCAAGAACGTCTATGAGCTTCACGGCAGCGTGCTGCGGAACTACTGCGTCAAATGCGGGAAATTCTACCCCGCCGAGTTCATCCGGGACAGCCAGGACGTTCCCAGGTGCGACTGCGGCGGCATCGTCAAGCCCGACGTGGTCCTCTACGAGGAGCAGCTGGACTACAGCACCCTGGAAAAAAGCGTCGCGGCCATCCGCCGGGCGGACATGCTGATCGTGGCCGGCACCAGCCTGACGGTGTACCCGGCGGCGGGGCTGCTGCAATACTATCGGGGCCGCCGTCTGGTCCTCATCAACCGGGACGCCACCCCCTATGACAGCCAGGCGAACCTGGTGCTCCACGAGAGCCTGGGAAAGGTTTTCAGCCAATTATAAAGGAATGGACCTGCCTGGCGGCAGGTCCATTTCATGTTATGTTACCCTTAGTACAGACCATGTGTGGCTGGAACGCGGGCAGGACCTGTTTTCCAGCCACATCACGCTCCGCGCCAAATTGCTGCGTAAAAAGCTGCTGGAAGCGCTCCAATTCCGACTGGCTCATCTATTCGGTGGTTTCCAACCACGCGGACGGCGCGGTCTCCAACCGCCAATCGCAGTTCTCCAGCCCCAAGGGCACCTCGATCCAGAAGAGCCAGTTGGCGATCGCCGTGTCGCCCAGGGCGGGATAGGCCACGGACACGGTAACGACTTCCCCCTGGCGGGTCACGTTCCGCAGCGCGAGCATCCCGGAGCTGACCGGCGTGGTCAAGCGGACCAAAGCGACGGCGTTGCGGGAAAAATACGCCTCGTCCAATCCCTCGCCCAGCAGCTCCTCCGGCAGCTCGGCGGGGCTTGTGATGTATTGGACCGAATGGGTGAAGAGCTCCCCCGGGACCTGGATGGCGCTCATGGCCGCGGCCGGAACGATCGTCTGCTCCGCAGGGGCCGTCGCGCCGGACTCCACATCGTAAATGCGCCCTCCCGCCTGGACCCAGGTCAGGCTCCCCCGGAACCAGTAGAGGCGGAAGTCGGACCCCTCCAGATCGTATTCCCAGATCTCCATGTCCAGCGACGGATAATCCGGGATCATGTCCAGCATGGACATTTCCACGTCCGTGGGAGAATACCCCGTTTCCTCCAATTCATCGGCCAGCTCCTCCCGGGACCGGGAGAAAACCTGGCTGGGTCCCGTCGCCGCCCGGTCGTCCCCCAACACTGTGACGAACACCTGCCTGCCTTCCAAGGTGAATTGGAGGTCCCGCCCGTCCTGAGGTAGATAGTTGTATACCGCAAGCTGGGCTACCAATCGCCCGCCACGGTAAGTCCCATCGGCGGAGAACTGAGGACCGTCGGTCGCAGCCGGCGGATCGGTCACATTGGGGGAAAGCTGATCCGTACCGGCATTTCCCGTCGACGAATGAGTCACTTGCGGATCTAACCCGCAGGCCGCCAGAAAGACCGCGCACAGGACCCCGGCGGCAAGGCTCCGCCAAAAGGTCGGTTTCTTCCAATTCGCCATGTTTTCAATTCGCTCCTTTGGATCACCCTGGCCGAAAGCCAAGGGCGCAAAGGGTCTGCCCACTGCCCGGGCCAGGAGGCTTTCGGCGTAATTGGCCCGGATCTCAAGGCCCAGGGCCCGGATCACCGCCTCGTCGCAGCGCATCTCCATATCCCGGGCGGACAGGCAGAAAGCAAGCCACACCAGCGGGTTGAACCAGTGCAGGCACAGCGCCCCAAAGAAGAGCAGCCGCGCGGCGGGGTCCCCCCAGCGGATATGGGCCCGCTCATGGGCCAGAAGGTAGGCTGTTTCCGCCGGGGAAGTATCGGAGGGCAGATAGATCTTAGGCCGGAACGCTCCCAAAACACAGGGCGTGGGGAGGTGGTCCGCCAAATACAGGTCGGGGCCGGCCTTCTCCGCCCCGATCAGCCGGAAGCGGAGTCGAAGATAGGCCGTCAGCCCCCAAAGCGCCGTTCCCGCCGCCCCGGCCAGGTAGAGCCAGGGCAGGCAGTCCCTCAGCGTCCAGGCCGGTTTCGCGGAGGCGGCGGGCTGGACGGCGGGCCTGTCCTGGAGCGGGGCGGTCTCAGACGCACCTGTCTGGGAGAACTGCGGGACCTGCGCGGTCCCGGCTCCCCCCGCTGCGGTCTGGGCAGCAGGCGGGCCCGCCAAATCCGGGACCGGCACGCTCACCGGCACCGCCACGGGACACAGCAGCCGGAACAGCACCGCCGCCCAGAGCAGGTAGGAAAACGCTTTCGGCGCCCGTCTCAGGCCCCTCCGCACCGGCAGTACCAGAAGGATCACCAGGCTGGCGGCGAGGCTCATGTGAACGATTTTGTCAAAAAAGGCCGCCATAGCGCCTCTCCTCCCTTCTATGCCTTCGGCCAGCCGGTGACGAGCATATAGGGATTCTCCTCTGGGTCCAGCCGCAAAAGCGTGGCCACCAGATCCTCCCGGGGCAGGCCCACGCAGCCGGCGGTATAGTCCGAAGCGCAGTGGAAGAAGATAGCGCTCCCCCGCTCCGGGACCGTATAGGGCGGCGTGTTGAACTCGATAACGCAGGCGTAGGCGTAGCTCACGGGGTAGTCCTCCAAATGCTCCACCTCGTCCTGGTCCCAGGGCTCCACGTTGGGGTCTCCCCGCTCCTGCCAGGTGTTGTAATAGGGGGATGCGAAGTCGCAGACCCAGTCGGAGTTTTCCGTCACATCCCGCCAGGGCAGCTTCAGCCCCTCGGGCCGGGCCTCGTTGCCGAAGGCCATGCCCAGGGCCCAGAGCCCCGCCGGGGAGGTGTAGGACCCCACCACCCGGTCGTGGAGGACCCCCTCCCGGCCCACAAATCCGGCCATCCGGGTCAGGCCCTCCACGGCGGCCCAGCCCTCCGGCCCCTTTTCATAGCAGGTGGTCCGGGTGCGGATGGGATCGTCGGACCGGGCCACGCACAGTACCAGCTGGCGGCAGTCCCGCTCCTCCAGATCGGCCCAGGTCAGTCCCTCCACCGCCATCCATTTTTCCAGCAGCTCCAGCTCCCCGCAGTCCCCGTCGGCGGGATAATCCTCCGCCCGGGACAGGTCAAAGGTGTCCGTGGTGTCCCCCGGCTGGCGGGAGGTGGGAGGTTCCGTAGGAGGCTCCGTGGTGGGCGCCTCCGTGGGCGCTTCCGTGGACGCTTCTGTGGACGTGGCGGTCGGTTCTGATGTCGCCTCTGTGGTCGCCTCCGTTGTCGACTCCGTGGGCGAAACCGAAGATTCCCTAGCGGGCGGCGCAGAAGTTCCGCTGGGCGGCGCCGTAGTCCCCTCCTCCGTGCCCAGGATCAGGTGCGGCGGCAGGGACGACTGGGGGGCAGACGGGCCGCACCCCCACAGGAATACACAACTCAGTATCGCGAGCAAGGCCGTGAAAAAGCGGCGGATCGATCGGTCCATTGGAAAGCATCCTTTCTTGCGGTGGGATGCTCCCAGGGCGGACGAATCATCCCACATGATCATACCCATCCATCAAACAACCAACGCGCCGGTCAGGATGCGGCGGGCGTTGCCGAATCGTCGATCCGCTTGGCTACCACCACCAAACGGCCGTTTTCCAGAGAATACTCGCAGGTGGATAAGGTAATGAGCTTATCGCCATACTCGGCGGACACGCCGGTATCGTAAAGCGCCAAGCCCTTGATATCCGCCACAAACTGGTTAAAGGCCTCCGCGCTCTCCGCACGGACAAACATATGGAAGGGATAGCCGACGCCATAGTAGCCGGAGGTGATGAACACGGCGATGATCTGATACTCGTATTTCTCCGTCAGAGTCTGGAACACAAAGGTCTGGTTCTCCTCCCAAAAGTCCTTGCTCTGATATTGGAGGAGCCCGGCGAACATGGAGCCGTCCCGCATATTGTGGCCGTAGATCACCACGTTGTCCGTGGGCTCAAAGACGTCGCAATCCTCCTTGATGTACAGCGTGCCGTGGTCGCTGTACTCCTTCTGGAAGTTGGCGTGGAGGTAGAAATCCTTCTCCTCGGGATGATGCATCACCGGGTAATCGATGATGATATCCTCGCTGTCCGGGAAGCTCAGCCAGCCGACCAGGTCTTCGTTCTGGCGGTACATCTCCTGCAGCTCCTGGGCAATGACGCCGGTAAGCCGCTGGCAGGAGACTTCGCCATCCGAGCCCTTCACATAGGCGATATAATTGCCCATGCCCAGGTCGTAGGACGCCAGCACCTCCCCCTCCACCGGCAGGCCGGAGACATTCCGCAGCCTGGCGGGATAGGGAGAATCCGTGGAGCCGACTCCGCCCACCTGCCATGGCTGGTCTGCCTCCGCGCGGAATAAGTGGATGATTACCGGGTCCCACTCCGCGTCGGCCTGATCGGTGACGCTGTGGTCAAAGCTCACGGTGCGCAAAAGGGTAAAAACGCAGTGGCGAATATAGAAATCGTCTTCCGTCCAGTCGGGATACCAGCCGGATGCGATCTGCTGCCGCGCCGCCGCGTCGGTGGAGATGGGGTCAAAGGCCAAAAGCTCCACCTTGAAGGACAACACCCCCGACTCCGCCTTCAAAAGCTCCACCTGACTCATGGCCGCGTCCCGGGCGGACTGAAGCTCCTCTGCGGTAAAAGGATAGACGCGGATCTCCTCCGGCTCCCGGATCACCTGGAAATCCGGCCCCACGGTCATCCCGGTGGGCTTGCTCTCAGTCGGTTCGGTTTGGGTGGGCGCGGCGGTGGTAATGATGGTCGGCGCGGACGTAGGCGTGGGGTTTTGAGCGCAGCCTGCCAGCAGGAGCGCCGCCAGAACAAAAGCAAGAATACGAAGCATGAGATCCTTCATAGGAATCCCTCCTCTTTTTAATAAAGGTTTAGTACAGTTTTGAAAGCGTGGGGGCCTTCCCGCGGCCATTTCCCGGCCGTTGGGGAGGGCACGGAAGAAAATCACCCCCGCATGCTCTGGATCATCGCGTCCAGCGCGTCGATCTCCTCCGCGGTCAGCCGCTTGCGGGAGACAAAGGCCGCCATAAAAGCCGGCAGCGAGCCCTGAAAGGTCTCGTCCACAAACCGCTCGCTCTGCCGGGCGTAAAACTCCTGCCGGGAGATCAGGCTGGTCACGATTCCCCCCTGGTTCTGGAACATTCCCCGCTGACACAGCCGTTTGAGGACCGTGTAGGTCGTGGTGCGCTTCCAGGAGAGGGTCTTCTCCGCCTGGGCCACCAGGTCGGAGGTGGAAATCGGCTCCCCGTTCCAAATCATGTCCGCAAACCGGGACTCCACCGCACCCAGCCGCATGGGCTCCATCGGGCCTCCCCCTTTCTGTCTACTTTCAGTAGACTTTTATCCCTAGTCTACTACCTGCCGAGCATTTTGTCAAGGGAAATTTTGGGGTTCACAATATATTTACAGCTCTTTTGGCCTTTCGCTTGACAAGGCGGTTACAAAGTGTTACAATTGAACCGATCATTTCCAAAAGGAGGGGTTTTCGTGAAACGTCAAAAGGCCATGATCTCGCTGCTTCTCGCCGCCGTCATGGTTTTTACCCTTTGCCCCACCGCGCCCCAGGCCCACGCCCAGACCTCCGGGGAGATTCGGGAACAGATCAATGCCCTGGAAGAGGAACAGCAGGCCCTCGGGGAGGAAATGGCCGCTCTGGAACAGCAGATGTCCGACAATTTGGCGGGTATGCAGGACATCGTGGAGCAAAAAAACCGAATCGACCAGCAGATCTTTCTGCTGAATAGCGAAATCGATAACATCAACCAGCAGCTTGCCGCCTACGCGGTGCTGATCGCGGACAAGGAGGCAGAGCTGGAGGAGGCCGAGGCCCGTCTGAGGGAGCTCAACGAAAAGAACCGGGAGCGGATCCGGGCCATGGAGGAAAACGGGACCCTGTCCTACTGGTCGGTGCTGTTCAAGGCCAACAGCTTTTCGGATTTCCTGGACCGGCTGAACATGATTGAAGAGATCGCCGCCGCGGATCAGCGGCGTCTGGAGGTCCTTCGGGAGGCGGCGGAACAGGTGGACGCCTCCCGTGCCGAGTTGGAAGCGGAGCGGGAGAATTTGCAGACGGTCCGGGTCCAGCTCACCGCTACCCAGACCACCCTTGCCGACAAACGGGTGGAGGCCGACGCCCTGCTGCTGCAAATGCAGGCCCAGGGGGAGGAATACCGCCGGTACATGGAGGAAAGCACCGCCCGGGAAAACGATCTATATGAACGGCTCCGGGATTTGAAGATCGCCTATGACGAGGCCGCCTTTTTGGAGTGGCTGGCCACCTCTCAGCCCCCCACCACCGAAGCGACCTCCGCCCCCGAGCCATCCGAGCAGAACGGAGATTCGGAAAATCCGGATAACGAGGAAAACCCCGAGGAACCCTCCGACCCAGGCAGCGTAGGATATGTCGGCGGCGGAGACTGGCTCTATCCCCTGCCCTTTGTGGCCGCCGTAAACGACACCTTCGGCTGGCGGGACGCCCATCCGGTCTATGGCGACGCCCGGATGCACTACGGCGTGGATCTGGACGCTCCCACTGGCACGCCCGTCTACGCAAGCCGCAGCGGGCTGGTGTACTACACCGACTATGAGGAGGGCGACGCCGGGAACTACGTCATGCTGGAGCACGGCGACGGCTACCGCTCCGTGTACATGCACCTTTCCTACTATGTCGTGTCCATGGGCGATTACGTCACCGCCGGGCAGATCATCGGCTACTCCGGCGCCACCGGCGGCGTCACCGGCCCGCACCTTCACTTCGGCATTATGGTGGATGGGGAGTACGTCAACCCCATGCCCTACATTACTTAACGGAACAAAATGCCTCCGGCACGGGAAAAAATCCCAGGCCGGAGGCGTTTTTACATCATTAAATAGAGCAGAAGGGTCATCAAGGCGTTTCCCCGCTGGTCCGGGTTGTCGCCGGCAATGAGCAGCAGAAGCAGAACCACCAGGAAGTCTCCCGTGTCGAAATCCGCCGGGAGAAGCTGGCGCAGGAAGCCATCTACGCTCTGAGAAGCCGGGCTATGGGGAGACTGATTCTGCCGCTCCCGCTGTGGCGGCTGGCTCCGGGTCGTGGGCCGCTCCTGGGAAGGAGCGGCGGTTTTCCGCTGGTCACGGGTCTCCCGGTCCGGCTGGGGAGCGGGCGCGTCCCCGCCCCGGGCGGTCTGTTGGGGCGGCGGGGGCGCTGGGATCACCGGCTCCTGGACCCGCTGCCGGCGGTAGGAACCGTCGGGCTGGGGAAGATAGCGGTTGTACATCCTTCTCACCTCCCTCTGGGCAGCAGTCCCTGGCCGCCGGCGGAGGCCATCTGCGCCATTTTTGCCGCCCGCATGGCCCGCTCCAGCTTTTCCAGGCGCCCCTGACTCAGAAAGGGACGCAGCGCCTTTAAAAGCGCCTGCTGCTCCTGATCGATGCTCCCGCCCTGGAATAGACCCGCCATTTTTTGCAGCATGCCCAGATCCGGAAGGTCGGGAACCGGCTGCTGGGCCGAGGGCGAACTCTTGGGGGGCTGGGGCTGCGATTGGGACTGGGCGCTTCCCTCCCCCATCTGGGATTGCAGGCTCTGGGCCATGGCCATGAGCTGGCTCATCATCTGCGGGTCCTTCAGAACCGCGCCCAGCTGCTTTTCCAAATCATCCATTGGATCCCCTCCGCAGCTTTTCCGCCAGCGCCTTGGCCTCCGGGGACGCCATCAGCCCGGATAGGATCTGGCCGGCCTGCTGGAAATTGCCCCGTTCCGCCTGCTCCATGACTTGGCGCAGGCCCTCCGGATCCCCCTGCTGAAGCAGCGCCAGGAGCTTCCGCGCCTCGCCGCTCTGGGCAAGCCTTTTGGCATCCTCCAGAGTCGGCCCCTGGTTCCCGTCTTTCATCGGAACGCCTCCTCTTCACATTCTGCTCCTATCCTATGCGTCCAAATGAAGATATGTGCCAGCAAAAAACGGGAGGCTGCCTGCCTCCCGCTTCTTATCGCTGTTTGACGCTGGTGCCCATCACGTCGGAGATCTCCGAAACCGTGATGAACGCCCGCCGGTCGATCTCCATCACCAGGCTCTTGAGCTTGGGGATCTGGAACCGGTTCACCACAAAGTAGATCACGCACTTGTTCTCCTGGGAGTAGTACCCCCGGGCGTTGATCTGAGTAATGCCTCGGCCAAACTCCTCCGAGATGGCCTTGCAGATCTCCTCCTGGCAGGTGGTGACGATCATCACCGATTTGGCCTTGTCCCAGCCCTCTACGATAAAGTCCACCGTCTTGTTCCCCACCGTGTAGGTGATGATGGAGTACAAGGGCAAAATCCAGCTGGAAAACACCGCGCCGATGGTCAGATAGAGCAGCACGTTGTAGATCATCACGAAGGTCCCCACGGTCAGCCCCAGGCCCTTGGCAAAGATCACCGCCAGCACCTCCATGCCGTCGATGGCCCCGCCGAACCGGATGGTGAGACCGCTGCCCGCCCCGGAGATCAGGCCGCCAAAGATGGCGCACAACAGCAGGTCCTGCCCGGCAAAGGGGGAGGCGGCAGAAACATCCACCGGCAGCACATTGGTGATGAGGTAAGACGCCAGGGAGTACACCCCCACCGCCCACAGAGAGTAAACCGTGAACAGCAGCCCCTGTTTTTTCATGCCGAAAATGAACAGCGGAATGTTCAGCAGCAGCAAAAACACGGACAGGGTGTATTCCGGCGGGGTGATCTGCCAGAGGAGCATCGAGGTGCCGGATATGCCGGAGTCGTAGAGATTCACCGGCGCCAGAAACATCACCACGCCCACGGCGTTGATAGCCCCCGCCAAAGTCAGGACCAGCAGATTCCGCCAGCGAAACTTCCGCAACTCCTTGACCTTAATCAGCTTGCCGAGCCTCCGGAGGGCGTCTCCTGCCCGGTGGCCGAAATCCGAAAGGGCAGTCCTTGTCTTTTCCAAAAAAGCGGTTTTCTTCACGCCATTCCTCCTACAGCCATCCGGCGTCCTCGGTCTCCGCCCGGCGCTGCCGCCGGAGCAGGGACGCCACGGCCTCCCGGGGGTCCGCGTCCTCGTACAGCACCGAATAGGCCGCCTGGCAGATGGGCATGGCCACGCCCTGGCGGCGGCTCAGCTCCCAGGCGGAGCGGGCGGCATAGTACCCTTCCACCACCGCGCCGATCTCCTCCACGGCCTGTTTGGGGGTCTTCCCCTGGCCGATCAGGATCCCCGCCCGGCGGTTCCGGGAGTGCATGGAGGTGCAGGTGACGATCAAATCCCCCACCCCGGCCAGGCCGGCGAAGGTCTCCCGGCAGGCGCCCATGCTCACCCCCAGCCGGGCGATCTCCGTCAGGCCCCGGGTCATCAGCATGGCCTTGGTATTGTCCCCATAGCCCAGGCCATCGGAGACCCCGGCGCACAGGGCGATCACGTTTTTCAGAGCGCCTCCCAGCTCCGCCCCCACGATGTCCGGGCTGGTGTAGATCCGGAAGGCGTCGGACATCAGGGCGTCCTGGGCAAATTCCGCCAGCTCCCGGTGGGCGCTGGCCGCCAGGCAGCCCGTGGGAATGCCCCGGGCCACCTCCTCGGCGTGGCTGGGCCCGGTGAGGGCCGTCACCGGGCGGTGGGTCTCCTGCTCCACCACCTGGCTCATCCGCAGCAGGGTCCCCGGCTCGATGCCCTTGGTCACAGAGATCAGCACCGCGTTTTGGCTCAGGTGCGGCGCGATTCGGGCGCAGATCTGCCGCAGCGGAAAGGAGGGGCTGGCGATGATCACCAGCTCTCGGTCGGAAAGCTGTTCCTCCCGAGCGGTGATCTCCAGCTCCGGCGGGAGGGGGACGCCGGGCAGGCGGTTATTCTCCCGGCTCACGGTCATCCGCTCCGCTTTATTTGGATCGTGGGACCAGAGCAGGGTGTCGTGCCCGTTATATAGCAGCCGCAGGGCCAGGGCCGTGCCCCAGCCGCCGCTGCCTACCACGGCAGCTCTCATGACTGGCCCTCCTTATGGAACAGGGAGGTTTTCTTCTCCTCCCCCTTCAGCAAACGCTTTAGGTTCCCCCGGTGCATGAACAGAGCCAGCAGGCCCATGAAAATGCCCCCGGCCAGGACCCAGGGCCGGTCGTGGTGCAGCCAGATGAAACCGGCGATGAACCCAACTGCCCCCGCCACCGAGCTTAGAGAGACCAGCCCGGTGGTGAAATAGAGCAGGGCGAACAGCGCCAGCAGCATGAGTCCGATCCGCCAGTCGGTAATCATGGCGGCGGCGAAGCCGCAGACGATGCCCTTGCCGCCTTTAAAGCCCAGCAGGGCCGGAAAATCATGGCCCAGGGACACCGCCACCGCGCCCAGCATCCGGCCCTCCAGTTCCAGGCCGTAGGGCGCCAGCAGCAGGCCCCCCAGCAGGCAGGCCAGCACCGCCTTCCCCCCGTCCACCACCAGCACCAGGGCTGTGCCCCAGCCGCCGTAGTTCCGGGCGAAGTTGGTCAGGCCGGCGTTGCCGCTGCCGTGGGCCCGGACATCCTCGTGGGCCATCAGATGGGAGATGTTCACCGCGCCGTTGAGATTCCCCAGAAAATAGGCGCACAGCGCCCCGATCAGGATCGGATACCACATGGACTATTCCTCCTTGTCGCCCTTTTGGCGGATGGTGATGCGGATGGGGGTTCCCTCCAGCCCGAAAACGGAGCGGATCTGATTTTCCAGATATCGCTGGTAGGAAAAGTGGAACAGCCGGGCATCGTTGCAGAAAATGACAAAATGGGGGGGCTTGGTACTCGCCTGGGTCATATAGTAGATCTTCAGGCGGCGGCCCTTGTCGGTGGGCGGCTGCACCCGGGCGGTGGCCTCCGCCAGCACCGTGTTCAGGGCGCCGGTGGTAATACGGCTGTTGTTCTGGGCGTACACAGACTGGATCAGGGGAAACAGCTTTTCCACCCGCTGACCTGTCAGGGCGGAGAGAAACAGCACCGGGGCATAGGTCATATAGCTCAGGCCCTGGCGCACCGCCGCCTCCTGATCCCGCATGGTGTTGGTCTGCTTGTCCTCCACCGCGTCCCACTTATTGACCACGATGATGGCGGCCTTCCCCGCCTCGTGGACCAGGCCGGCGATTTTGGTGTCCTGCTCCGTGACGCCGTCCCCGGCGTCGATGAGGATCAGGCACACATCCGCCCGGTCGATGGCGCTGATGGCCCGCATATTGGAATAGCGCTCGATGGCGTCGTCGATCTTGCTCTTCCGGCGCATACCAGCCGTGTCAATAAAGCGGTAGCGGCCCGTTTCGTTTTCAAATTCGCTGTCGATGGCGTCCCGGGTGGTGCCCGCCACGTTGGAAACGATGACCCGCTCCTCCCCCAGGATCCGGTTCAGGAGGCTGGACTTGCCCACGTTGGGCTTACCCACGATGGCCACCTGGATCACCGGGGAGGTCTCCTCCGATTCCTCCTCCTGGGGAAACTGCTCCAGGCACCAATCCAGCAGATCGCCGGTCCCGTGGCCGTGGAGGGCGGAGATCTCAAACAGGTCTCCGAATCCCAGGTCGTAGAACTCATACACCGCCGGGTCCGTGGGGCCAACGGCGTCGCATTTGTTCACCGCCACCGCAACAGGCTTTCCCGAGCGGCGGAGCAGCGCCGCCACGTCCCGGTCGGCGGCGGTGACCCCCGCCCGCACGTCCGTGACCAGCACCACGCAGTCCGCCAGCTCAATACCGATCTCCGCCTGGCGGCGCATAAATTTCAGCATCTCGCTGTCCGTTCCCGGCTCAATGCCCCCGGTGTCCACCAGGGCGAAGGTCTTTCCGCACCACTCGCAGTTGGCGTAGATCCGGTCCCGGGTGACGCCCGGGGTATCCTCCACAATGGACACCCGGCGGCCGGTGAGCTTATTGAACAGCATGGATTTTCCCACATTGGGCCGGCCGACAATGGCGACCAACGGTTTTGCCATGAAGATCCTCCTATTTATTCAGCGTGTTCGTATCGTCCCTTGAAGGACTTGGGACGGTATCGCAAAAATACCGCGCCCAGGAAAATCGCGGCGCACAGGGCGCTGATCTTCCAGCCCAGGGAAAACGCGTCGTTGCGGTAGGTGAAGACCACGGTATGGTCTCCCTCCGTCATGGGTACGCCGCACATGGCGCCGCCCACCAGCACCGTGGAGACCTCCGCGCCGTCCACGGTCACATGCCAGTTCCCGTCTTGAGGGATCGAGGTGTAGAGCAGCCCGTCCCGGTCACAGTGAACAGAGCCGGCCAGCCGGGTGGTCTGGAAGGAGGTGAGTTCCAAAGGGCAGGCGGAGAGTACTTCGTAAGCCTGCCGGAAGATCTCCTCATTCAGGATCCCCGCCCGGACATTGATGGTGCCGTTCTCCTGGGCATCGCAGTTGAAACGCACCTGGACCGTGTCCCCAGGCGACACCTGGCTGACCGCCAGCATCTGGGGAAGGCTGTAGGATTCGCTGTACAGCTCCATTCCGTTCAGCCAGAAGGAGAAGCTTTTGCTCTTGGAAAGGTCCAAAAAGACGCAGAGCAGCCCCTCCCGGTCCACCTGATACTCATAGGTCACGGTGGCGGAAAGATCCCCCGTTTCGTAGGAGCAGTAATCGCCGGACTGGTTGGTAATGGTGGCGGTGTCCGAGAAAAGCAGCTGGGTATTGGTGCCCGGCCGGTCCCAGACATCCCCGGTGATCCCCGAAGCGGCCCGCAGCAGCTCGTTTTGCAGGGTGAATTTATCCGTCTGGGTGGCAAACTGGACGTTGGACAGCTGGGTATCCGCCAGGAAGCCCAGGGGCAGATAGGCGTTGTTCTCCAGCAGATAGACGTCGCCGTAGTGGTGGATCTCGTCAAAATAGTTGTTCTCCTCCACCCTGCCGTCCCGCTCCAGCATATATTTGAGCCCCAAAAATAGGTTCGCCACCGGAGAGGATTCCTCAAAGCAGTACCGGTTGTAGGTGTTCCTTGCCCCGTAGCCCAGGGCCTGCATGAACAGGGTCACCTTGACGTTGGCGGAGCTGGTGAAGGTGGAAATGCCGTTGTAGCCGTTGATGGCCCCGTCGTTCAGGGTCTGGGTGTGGGTGACCTCCGCCCGGTAAAAGAGGTTATCTTCCTCCCGCTCCTTCATGTAGCGGATCATGGATGCGGCGTACTCCTTCCCGCTGGGGTAATTGGAAATGCCGACGCCCGGAAAATAAACCCCAAAATTCACCAGATTGGCAACCAGCTCCAGGGCAAACAGGCCCAGCAGCAGCTGCGCGGACAGCTCCCGGCGGCGGATCCGGTCCGCCAGATGGGCCTGGCGCTCCTCCGGCTCGGCGTCCCGGCGGATGGGGCTGTTGTGGTTCCCGTAGACAACGGCGGCCACATACAAAAACAGGAACGACAAATTGTAGATCAGGAACACCGGGTCGCTGCGCTGGTTGGAGCAGGCCAGCACCGCCAGCGTCAGGGACAGCCCCAGGAAATACTGCCAGAGCTGAAACACCCGCCGCATCAGGTACGCCCGATAGGCCATGTACAGCAGTACAAAGCTGAACAGGAAGCTGAACCGGTAAGGGATCATATTGGTGAAGTGGAAGCCGTGCCAGATATAGTCCAGCTGCCGGATGATGAAGCTGAGCATGAAGAAAATCAGCAGGACCAGGGCGCAGAGCTTGTCCCGCAGCTTGACCCGCTTGGCGGTGAGAAACAGAAATCCAAAGAAGATGGACCCCACGCCGCAGTACAGATTGGGCAGGCCCTCTTTAAAGGTTGGCTCTAGGCCGCCGGCCATATTCCCCGCCACCTGGCGCATGGCGTCCAGCAGGCCCTGCCAAGTGGCCTCGCTGGCGATGTTCAACCGAAATCCCTCGGGGAAATTGTTCACCGCCGAATTGGTGTTTTGCAGCGCCGCCAAGGCCGGAATCTCCAAAATGGCCGTCATGCCGATGGCCAGCACGGAGAAGCAGGCGATCCGAACCAGGTCGGCAAAGAACCGCTTGATCCCCCGAAAACGGCAGATCTCATAGCAGAAGAACAGAAGAAAGACAAAAATACAGGTGAACAGGCCAATATAATAGTTGGTGAAGATGGAGAGAAACAGGGAGATGGTATAAAGAACGAACTTTTTGTCCCGCAGCAGGGCCACAGTGCCCACCGCCACCACCGGCAGCAGGGCAAAGGTGTCCAGCCACATCACGTTCCACTGGTAGCCCAGGGCCCAGGCACACAGGGCGTAGAGCCCGCCAAACAGGGAGATGGACAGATCCTCCCGCCGGAAGGTCTTCTTCAAAAACCAGGCGAAGGCCAGCCCGGCCAGCCCCAGCTTGATGGGCATCAGCATGGCGAAATAGGGCAGCAGCAGATTCTCCGGAACCAGCACGGAAAGCAAATTCAGAGGCGACGCCAGATAGTAGGAGATCACCCCCAAATAATCCATCCCCATGCCCACGCTCCAGGTGTAGAACAGCCCCTTGCCGGAGCGCAGCGCGTCCCGGAAGGTGACGAAAAAGGGATAGTACTGGTGGTACATATCGGAATAGAGCATGGAATACCTGCCAAAGGGCACATACTGGCTGAAAATCATCACACCCAGCATGCCCACAAAGGGAATACAGAACGCCAGGGCCAGGTAATTCCATTTGACTTTCTTTACACGATCCAGTCGTGGCAGCTTCATAAACCGTTCCTCCGGTCCGCAATAATATAGTATTGTACCACAGTTTACCGCAACAGTAAAGAGATTCCAGAAAAAAATACCGCTCCGGCATCCCGGGCGGCGCAACCCCCAGCCAGATCGGCTGGGGGTTCATATACCTCTATCTGTCTTTCAGCCTTCAAGGCGAGCGGAGCGGTCTTCCAAATATTCCTCCCGTGTCAATTCCAGCTGAAGGATTCCGTCAACCATACCTGTTTCCCGAAAGCCCACCGCTTTGTGGATGTGATAGGCGGAATCCCGATCCGTCTCAAAATCGTTGTGCAGGCGAGAAATGCCATCCACTTGGAACGCGCGATCCAGCAGCAGGCGAAGCCCCTGCTTGCCGTATCCCTTTCCCCGCTCCGGGGCGTAGATCACGATCCCCATATCATACCAGTCCCGCTCCGGGTTATAGTGATAATTCACATCACCGACAAAAGCGCAGGTTTAAACTTCAAACGCGAACAGATTTCCAAGCGAAATCGTAAAGCCCAATGCCTGATACATTTTGATGTCGCAATCCGCGCATCCAACTGTGAGAGAACCCACGCCGCTTTCTTGATAAGCAAATCTGACTAACTGCCTGGCGATTCCCTTGTGCCGATATTCGGGAACAATGTAGAAATCTTCAAACACGCCCCCTGTTTGGTAGTTAAATGTGGAATAGGTTGGTGTGATGGAGCAGCAGGCAATCAATCTACCCTCATCCGCGCACCCGTAAAAGAGAATCCGCCCCTTTTTCATCGCCTCAGAGAGGCTGGCAAAGTTCTCATCCGTAGGCGGTTCTTCTCCAATCTCCTGCTTGTAACCTATGTGAAGCGCTTTCAGTCCGTCCATATTGCCGTTCGTTATACGAATATATTCCATTTGTTCTCTCCTTTTCAAGTGTCGATTTGTCGAACAGTCGCACAAGAGGGTGGCAGGTCAGTTCCCCTGCTGGGTCTGCCTTGCCGCGCGGTACAGTTTATTCAGCTGGTCTAGGATCAGCGAGCGCATTTCCTCGTCGGCGCTGAGCGTGCGGACATAGGCCAGCAGCCGCTTGGGCTGGGCCAGCTGATTGGTATAGTCCGCGCCGGCCTCGGTGATCAGGGCGTAAAGGCTGTCAAAAAAGGCGTTGCGCTGCTCCTGGGTCATTCCTGCCAGCCAAGTCTTGATGGTCTTGTCGATAAACTGGGAATCGGCGGTGGTCTGCTCCGCATGGACCAGATCCGGCCCCAGCACCTCCCAGGTGTAGGGATCGTGCTGCATCACCCCGCCGATCTGCCGGCTGCGGATCACGGTGAAGGGCTCGTCGTGCTCCAAAAGCATGCCGATCAGGGAGGACTGGGGAATATAGGTGTGGATCTTGGGCACCATCCGGCGGTAGCCGGGGTTTTTCATCATTTTTTCCGTAAAGCCCGGGCCGTCCTGATTGTAGACCCCGGCGATCCGGTCCTGGACCGCCTCCGTACAGAGGGAAGCGGCGTACACCGCCACGTTGCCGCCCTTGGAGTGGCCCGTCAGCCGGAGCACGCCGGGAAAGGCCCCCGCAAGGCGCAGCAGATACTTTAACCCCAATTCCTGAGCCGGGATGGCGTCCTGGAAGCACATATTGAAGTCTTCCTTCCAGCCCACCAGGGAGTGGTCCGTCCCCCGGAAAGCCGCAAAGGCGCTGCCGTCCCCCAAAATAGCGGTAAGGGCGGCAAACTGGGTCTGCTCCCGAGGCAGCAGCACATCCTGGTAGAAGGTCAGCTCCGCGTCGGCAAACCGGGGCGCTTCCGCCAGGGCCCGAAGAAGCGGAATATCGGATTTGACCCGAATCCGCTCTTGGATGTCGGAGGCCTCCAGCAGCCGGGGAACCGCCTCCCCCAGGGAGATCCCCTCCCCCGGTTCCTGGGGCAAAAAATCCATGAAGTTTACATAACTCAGTGTGGAAAAGATCAGCGCGTCCACCGGGTTGACGCTCATTTTGGAAAAGGGCACGTCCCCCCGCCAGCGGAGATACTCCAGGATATCGGCCATGGTCTCGCCTCCTAAAAAACGCGCCGCCCTGCCGGACGGCGCGAAAAATCAATCCTCTTGCCCTTCCCGATCGTCCATGGATTCCAGGGCATCCACGGGGGTAATCATTCCCGCCAGACGGGCCCGGCGCTTGTCCTTCATGATCTCCACCTGCTTGTGAAGCAGCTCCTTAAAGGCCATGGGGTCTTTGACATTTTTCAGCACCAGGGTGGGCTGGGTCTTGTCCGAGGACATGACCGTAACGGTGCCCACGCCGAACATCCGCTGCCAAAGGCTGCGGCTGGTGGTAACGTCCCGGACCCGATAGAGCAGGACTTCCTCATCCTTCAGATTCAGGAACCCCTGGCTCATAAACAGCCGATCCTCCGACAGGGCGTAACGGGTAAAGCTCAGGGGCATTCCCATAAAACGCTTCCGGTCCGACCACAGATAGGTTTGCTCCATGACGGCAGCCTCCTTCTATATATTTAATGTATATATATTACAACGCGCCGCCTGAAATGTCAAGAATAAACCGGCGCGGCGCTCCGAGAGCGGGGCGCCGCGGTTTTCTGGTTACAAAATCAGGCAGATCAGGCCCGTGGCCCCCTCGTTGACGATGCGGGTCAGGCTCCCCCGGAACTTGGCCCGGACATCCTCCGGGGTCCGCACCAGCTTGGTGTTCAAGCCCTCCTGGATCAGCTCATAGACGGATTTCCCGAAAATGTTGCTCTGCCACAGCTTTTCCGGGTCCTCCCCGGAGAGGAAGGCGATCAGATCCTTGGACTGCTTTTCGTCCCCCACCATGGGGCTGATCTCCGTGTCGATATCCACCCGGAGCATATGGATGGAGGGGGCGCCGGCCTTCAGCTTGACGCCGAAGGCGCCGCCCTTCCGGACGATCTCCGGGGTCTCCAGGGTCATCTCCTCGGCGGTGGGCATGACGATCCCGTAGCCCGTGGCCTTCACCGCCGCCAGGGCGTCGGCGATCTTGTCGTACTCCCGCTTTACCGCCGACAGCTCCGCCAGCAGGGAGATCAACTGCCCGTCGTTCTGGATGGGGACCCCGGCCTTGGCGGTCAAAATGTCGTAGAACAGCTTTTCCGGGAATCCCAGGGCGCAGGACACGGTGCCGGTGGCCAGATCCACCTCCCGGATGGAGAAGTCCAGGACCTGCTCCATCTCCTTGAGCTTTTGGAGACTCGCCTCCGCCTGGCCCAGCGTGGCGATCTCCCCCGCCCGCTGGAGCAGGGCCTCGTACAGCGCGGCCTTCACCGGATGCTCCGGCTCCAAAACATCCATCCACCGGGGCAGATACACCCGCAGCTCCCCCATGGGGAAGGCATAGAGCAGCGCCCGCAGCAGCTGGTTGATGACCCCCACATCCATGGCCTGGCAGTCCGCCGTCATCACCGGCACGCCGCAAGTCTGGGCCAAGGCGCGCCGCACCTGCTGGGCGGCGTCGGACTGGGGCGCGCGGGAATTGACCACCACCAGGAAGGGCTTCCCCGTAGCGGTCATGTCCCGGATAGCCCTGGTCTCCGCCTCCAGATAGTCCTCCCGGGGAATGTCCGTGATGGAGCCGTCGGTGGTCACCAGAATGCCCACGGAGCAGTGGTCCTCCATCACCTTTTTGGTACCCAGCTCCGCCGCCTGGGTCATGGGGATCTCCTGGTCGAACCAGGGGGTAGTGACCATCCGGGGCACGCCGTTTTCCTCGGCCCCCACCGCGCCGGACACCATGTAGCCCACGGAGTCGATCATCCGAACGGACAGCCGGGCGGTACCGTCGGGGCAGATCTCCACCGCCTCCTCCGGCACGAATTTGGGCTCGGAGGTCATGATGGTCTTGCCGGAGCCGCTCTGAGGCAGCTCATCCCGGGCCCGCTCCTTCCGGTAGGGGTCGTCGATGTTGGGGATCACCAGCTCCTCCATGACCCGCTTGATGAAGGTGGACTTGCCGGTACGCACCGGGCCCACCACGCCGATATAGATATTGCCGCCGGTGCGGGCGGCAATATCCTGGTAAATGTTTTCCATAGCCAGCCTCCTTAATCCGGCAGGAGGCCCGCTCCTGCCACGGTCTACCCAATGGTATGTCCCAGGCAGGGAAAACATTCCTTCCGTCAGAGGCTTTCCCACTTTTTCACGCCCCAGGTCACCAGCAGCCGGTAAAAGAACATACTCAGCAGGGCGTAGACGCCGCAGCACAGCGCCAGGTAGACCGTGGGGTTCAAAAAGGACAGCCAAAGGCCGTAGACCAGCCCCAGTACCAGGGGCAGGCCCATCATCCCAAACATATTCACCAGCACCGCCACGGACTGCTTGCAGGGATAGGCTTCGCTGAGGTAGTCAAAACGAGCCCAGTGGAGCCCCGCGACCATGCCCAGCAGGCCGCAGAGAGTAGCCCCCAGTCCGGCGGACAGGGCGGCCAGCAGGCAATCTACCGCCGGGCACCGGAAAACGACGCCGAGGATCAGGCCGCAGATGGCGGACAACGGCGCCGTGAGCAGCACATGGTTTTCCAGCTTCCCCAGCAGCACCTGCCGGGAGGAGACGGGCATGGATTTTAAGATCCACAGGCTCTTCCCCTCCAGGGACACCGAGGGCACGGAGACGCACATGGTGCTGATCCAGAAGGCCAGCACCGCCGCGATGGTCAGGCCAAAGTAGGGCCGGACCAGGTCCGCCAGCTCCCCCAGCTCGCTCAGCATCTGCCAAATCCGGCCCTGGAACAGCGCCGCCGCCCCGGTCATCACCACCATCAGCACAATACCTAAGCCCATATTGGAGAAATACACCGGCGTTCCCAAAAACCGGCGCAGCTCCTTGGAGGCGATGGCGCGCCGGGGGGCGCGGACGGTCAGCTTGCTTAGCTCCAGCCGCTTCCGCCGCCGGACGGCGGGACCCATGGTAACGGTGCCCAGGAAGGTGGCGGACAAAAACCACCAGGCCAGGCCGAAAAGGGCGGCGCACACCGCCAGGAACCCCAGCAAATACCCGGCTTCCCCCAGACTGCCCCGGCCCATGGCGTACAGGGGCCAGGCCCAGGTTTTCAGGGTCCCGGCCAGGGCCTCCCCGCCGGTGGACAGGGCGTCCAGCACCCGCTCGCTCTGGGAAAAGGCATAATAATAGACTGCCAGAAACAGCACGACGAACAAAAGCGAGGCAACGGATTTGTTGATTTTCGCCAAAAGCAGGTGCAGCAGCCATCCCAGCAGGCAGGCCGCCGCCTGGGCCAGCGCCGTGACGCCCAATAGGATCAGAATTTGGCAGATTAGCGCCCAAAGGCTAAAGTGGACCAGGGCGGCGTAGACCGCCATGGCCGGAATCAGAACGATCCCCGCGAAGACCAGATTCATCACCAGCAGCGGCGCCATCCGGGAGAAGAGAATCGCCCGGGGCGGGATGGGCATGGCCAGCAGCCGCTCGTTATCCTTGGCGTCGTAGAGCTGGCTCTGGGTGGAAAAGACGCTGCCGATCAGGGCCAAGGCCAGGGCCATCAGCCCGGCCAGGGCGAAGTACAGCCAGTCCAGCCCCAGGGCGTGATAGGGCTCCGCCAGGAAGGAAAACAGCAGCACCGAGGCCCCCACCACAGCGGCCCCCAGATAAATGTAGCAGAAGATCAGCAGAGCCGTCATGCCGCCGGAGCGCTTTTTCGTCGTCCGGTTCTGGCGGAACATGGCCGCCATCAGCGCCCGGAACCGGACGTACATTAAAGCCCGGATCATGACTGCCCCTCCAGCTCCAGGAACACCTGCTCCAGAGAGGCCTGGCCCCGGACGGCCTCCATCTCCCCGCTGGCAATCAGGCGGCCATTTTTGATGATCGCCACCTTGTGGCACAGCTTTTCCGCCACCTCCAGCACATGGGTGGAGAAGAAAATGGCCCCGCCCTGTTCACAGTGCCGGTGCATCACGTTTTTCAGCTGGTGGGACGCCACCGGGTCCAGCCCCACGAAGGGCTCGTCCATCAAAATCAGCCGGGGGGCGTGGATCAGGGCCCCGATCAGCGCCACCTTCTGCTTCATGCCGTGGGAGCAGTCGGAGATGGGCAGCGTCAGATCGTCCGTCATGCCCAGCATTTCCCCATACTCTTGGATCCGCCGCTGCCGGTCCGCCTTGGAGACGCCATAGACATCCGCCACGAAGGACAGATACTGAATGCCCGTGAGAAATTCGTAAAGATCCGGGTTGTCCGGCACATAGGCCAGGACCCGCTTGCAGGCGATGGGGTCGGATTTGATGGAGTGGCCGTCCACATAGATCTCCCCCTCGTCAAAGGGCAGGACGCCGCAGGCGGCCTTCAGCGTGGTGGTCTTCCCCGCCCCGTTGTGGCCGATAAAGCCGTAGATCTCCCCCGGGGCGATGCGCAGACTCAGATCATCCACGGCGGTTTTAGGACCGTAGGTCTTGGTGAAGTGTTCGATGCGGAGCATGTTGGTTTCCTTCCTTTCCTTACTTTTCCTATTTGATATCAATATGATATCAAATAGAGGCTTCCTTGTCAAGAGGAATTTTTCCCGGCCTTCCCCCCGGAAAAACTTGAAAAAAGGTTTGACAAATGGCAAAAAAGACGGTATAATAGCTAGGCATGACTTATGGGAGGGGATCGCCGTGATGCTGGAGCTGACCGAAATTCTGGATCGGCCCGGGGCGTCGGCGCCCTTTTCCACGGACGTGGATCTGACAGATCTGGTCTACGGGACCCAGAAGCCCCTTTCCCGGGTCACCGCCCAGGGCGCTGTGCGCAACACCGCCGGGGTGCTGGTGCTGAAGGGCGTCGCCCAGGTGGAGATCAACGGGGTTTGCGACCGCTGCGCCGCGGATTTTTCCCGGCAGGTGGATTTTCCCCTGGACGCGGTGCTGTCCGCCGACGCCTCCGACGAGGACGATGAGAACGTCTTCCCTCTGGAGGGGGGCCGCGCCGACCTGGAGGACATTGTCCGCACGACCGTGGTGCTGAACATGGATCAGCAGCTCCTGTGCCGGCCAGACTGCAAGGGTCTGTGCTTCCGGTGCGGGAAGAATCTCAACCTGGGCCCCTGCGACTGTACGCCGGAGCCCGATCCCCGGATGGCCGCCTTGGCGCGGCTGCTCAAGAAGTAATAAACGGATGCTGTGAAAGCAGTTTGACCAAGGAGGTGTCGATCATGGCTGTTCCCAAGTGTAAAGTGTCCAAGGCCCGCCGCGACAAGCGCCGTGGCTCCAACTGGAAGCTGGACCCGCCCAGCGTGTCCGTGTGCCCCAAGTGCGGCGCGCCCATCACGCCCCACCGGGCCTGCAAGGCCTGCGGCTACTACAACGGCCGTCAGGTGCTGACCGTAGAGGCGGAGTAACAGCAAAATCCCACGCCGGCAGTGTCGGCGATGCCCGCCGGGCGGGTCGGGGAGTTCTTCCCTGACCCGCCCGGCGGCGCTTTATGCCCGGAACCGGCCGCCGGCGGGGCGGCAAGACCAGGTCCCCCGGAGATTTCCGGGGGACCTGGCTTTTCCAACGCCGTCTGTTCGCATTATATAGACACTTGCAAATTCCCGCCTTTTTTGGTACAATATTATGGGTTTTTGTAAAATTGTGGGAAAGGCGGTGAACCGCATGGCAGTATTTCCATATGGCGACTGGATCAGATACAGGCGGAAGATGTTGAAGCTGTCGCAAGAGGACCTTTCGGACGGCATCTGCGCGCCAACGACGCTGTCCCGCATTGAAAACGGATCGCAGCAGCCGTCGCTGAACATATTGGAGGCGCTGTTGGAGCGGCTGGGCTTCTCAAATACCTTTCTGGACAGCTTTGTCGGTGAAAAAACGTTTTACCTTCACGAGTTGAAATTCCAGATTCGGCAAGCGTACATTATCGGCGATGTTGCCGAGGCGAAGAAGCTGCTCCTGGAATTTGAAAAGGACTGCCCCAATACGCCTGTCAACAAACAGTTCGTCCTTCTGTACCATACCATTTTTCACGCCTCGGAATACACGCCTCAGCAAATGCTGGAACAGTTTGCGAAGGCGCTGAAGCTGACTTGTCCAAAGTACGACACCCTTTCTGCTCCAAAGGTCTTATTCTACGAGGAAGTTATCGCCATGAATGCCATTGCCAACTGCCATTTTATGATGAAGCAGTATGATATGGCGATCGATGTGTATTATCAGTTGAAGCGGTTTTACGATCAGCACACCACCAATGCGGAGGAGGTCCTACGGACCCAACCCATGGTGCTTTACAACCTTTCCACGGCGCTGGGCTTGCAGGGCAGATACGATGAGTGCATTGAGATTTGTGAACAGGGCATCCGCATCGCCCGTCAGTCCGGGCGGGCATCTGCCCTGACTCTGACATTCTACAACCATGCTTGGGCGCTGCTCAAACGGAACCGGGGTGCAGACAGAATTTGCGCCAAGGATTCCGCCATTCACGCATATCAAATGGCGTCGTGCATGGCAATGGATGACAAAGCAAATACCTTTCTGGCATTTCTTAACGAGCATTTTCCGGATTGGCTTACTGACACACCCAAATAATGCCTTGGTCGCAGTTGGGCTGTGCGCCCTGGTCTTCCGGCCGCGCGTCATTCGCGCTCGTTAGGCCATTCAGGCCAAGGAGCATTACCAGGCACAGAAACAGGCTCAGAAACTTCTTCATTCCGAACACCTCCTTTCTATCGTCCTCTCCCGGGCGGGGCCCTCGCCCCGGAGAGCGTATTTCCATCATATTTCCTTGAAAATAAAATAACCATATCGGATCATGCAAATAAAATTTGCGCGATACGATATGGTTTTTAACAATTTCGTGTGCTACAATACTTTTATTGGAACGCCGGACCCCCAAAAAAGCCGGTCTTCCATGGACCAACGGCCGTTGGGATCCGTAAACAAATCAACCTGTACATCTTTTCAAAGGAGGAACAAACAAATGAAGAAACATAAAATTCTTTCTCTGCTGCTGGCGCTGGTCCTGGCGTTCAGCGCCGCCGGCACAGTGTTCGCCGCTCCTAGCACCTGGGGCACCCCCTATGGTCTGTTGTCCGGTCACTGCAGCTACCTTGCAGCCACAAGTAAGGTTGCCGTCACAACCACCCTGCAAAGAAACAGTATGTTGGGGGACATTCTCCTCGAAGATGGCATTTTGTTCAGCTATCTGGAACCCGAGGCTTCTTCATCTAAAATTATAGCCACCGGCCCAGTGAACGATACCTCTTTTACATACGAATTCCCAGTTTATTCCGCTCTGGGTTCGACCCCGATCGGTGCAACATGCTATCATACCCTATATTCGTACGACAGTAGCGCTAATAGAAAAACATTTGTTTATGAAGGAACAACAAATGTAAGTTTTTGATTTGATTCGTTCTTCTGCACGTTCGTTTTTCCCAAGTCAGGCCCACACTTGTGGGCCTGGCGCAACAATCCGAAGGAGGTATTTCCCATGCACCGCAACATCCGATTCTTGGCCGGAAGCCTGTTGATCGCTTCCCTGCTCACCGCCTGCGGGCCGGCGCCAAGCGGTCCTACGGAGACGGCAGCAAATCCCTTCACCCAGGGGACCACCACCGCGCCGGAAGAATCTACAAGCCCCAGCCAGGCCTCCGTTTCTACCACCGCTCCCTCCAACGATCCGGTAGAAGGCCCTACCTTTCCCCCTGATTATATCGTTCCCGAACATATGGCAACCGGGATCTATGTACATACCGATTCTTTTCCAGAACCCCCGGAACAGGATCCGTCCTTTGTGTCGTTCTCTACCG